>NZ_JAYGHC010000073.1:0-22962 GCF_034932285.1 Cronbergia sp. UHCC 0137 | reverse complement strand
ATCATGTAGGGATTATCGGCTCTACATCTAAGATTCATATTTCAACTAAGCAACGCTTAAAATTAATACTTGACATCAGAGTAAAGAGAAGATCAACGCAAAATTTATCAATAGCGATCCTTTTATTCCTTGTAAAGTAGCCTCACTTTTAGTTTGTTGTTTACTAATAATTGATAGAAACTGAGGAGAAATCATAACTTGTTCTGTTGCTGCTCCACTAAATATAAATGTATAACCTACAGGATGTTGCTTTGGATAATCGCTATATTGTTCAGCAACATTAAAAGTATTAATATTTATCTTGATTTTCCTACCTTTAGAAATCCTTTTTTTTGTTTCAGCGATCGCACTCTGACGTTTAGCAGGTGGATTAAATGCTTTAGCTATAATAAAAGCAAACTGAGCGCGAGTAATCTGAGCATCAGGATTTAAGCTGGGAGTGGGAAAACCATTAAAGATTCCTCTAGCAGCTAAGGCTTGAATATAAACAGTAGCCCAATGATTTTGAAAATTACTATTAGAGGTAGAACTATTATGAATTGATTTTATATCACGTATTGTTATTGTACCTTTTTTGTTTGAGAGACTAAATCGCGTGGATAGTTGCTTTAGTGTGCAAGAAATTGAATCTTTCTTTACCATTGTTGGGCAAGTTAGTAAATCGCAAAATCGTTTTCTGCAATATTTGTTTACAACGTATCCCAAATTGCAGGTATCCTGGCTGTAGCACATATAAAGAATAGTTCATAATCAGCAATCGCTTTACTATACTAGAAAATAAACTGGAAATAAAATAATTCTGTATGCACTTGCAAAATTTGTCTAATTTAGCTGGAGTCTGGCTAATTCAAAATCGGGTGTTATTCGTCGCCCAAACTCCTACCCCAACTCCCAATCCATCACCAGTACCTGATATTGAATTGCTCAAAAGCCAAATCCAGTTTTTACAAGATGCTAATACACGTTTGAATAATAGTTTTGGTAGTTTTGTTGGTGCAATTAATGTTTCGTTTGTGGTACTGGCATTAATTTTAGGAGTAGCTGGAGCTATCAGTGTTTACCTGTTTAATCAAAGTCTCAAAGAAGCACGTCAGCTAATACGTCAGGAAGTTGAACGACGACTACAAACATCAGTCAGCGAAATCGTGGGACAACAAGTTAGTAATCTTCAACAAATTTTAGAGAGAGAAAAAGTAGTTGGAGGAATATCTATTGATTATGTCATTCCACAACAGCAGCCACTCATACCAGATGATTATCCAGAAGAATATCAACTATTGGCACAACGGGGGTTTCAATCTGCACGAATTGTAGACGCAGCCAAACGCATTAAACTTTCTGGCGACGTTGTAATTCTAGACTTGGTAAATTATCAATTTGTTGCAGATGCAGAGAGGAATACTTTAGGAGAAAAAGAAATCATTGAATTAGTAGAAAAAAGAGTAGAAGAACAACTTCAAAAAGTTCTTAATGTACTACCCAATAAAGCTGTTTTAGTAGTTTATATTCGCCCTGGTAGGCAAAGAATTGATGCTATTGATCGACTATCACAAAAAGTTAAATACTATGCTTCAGCAAATACCCCTGTAAATTTAATCGGTACTGTGGTTGATTCAGCTTATGTAGCTGATGCTTGGAAGAAATTTTAACTAATTCTTGGTAATTTCCCCTTCGCCTGTCTAGTAGAGTAGTTTATCAAGAAACACCAAATAAATGTACATTGCCCTCTATTTCGTTTAAGTCTTGAAGAAAATGGGCGCGGATATGATTTGAACGAGGTGATTTTCCTCCCATAAATAAGCAAACAATTTCTTGACAATCTACTTCTATTTCTTGGCTGGGGATATTAATTCGCTTAATGCTTGCCCATGAACAATGAGGATTTTTATCGGCTGCATTTCCTCCAATATCTGGATTACGTTTATAATTTGGCTCGTAAATCAGGTGCATACCTTCTCCACGAGTTTCTTCCGCATCGGTTTCTAGCCATTCAAAATCATTCTCATCAATGGGATTACCTTCACAACCAGGAACAATATAAACAGCGCAAGTACGGGGTGAAAACACCTCAGCCTCCAATGACTGATTGGCATTAATGTTGATTCTCTCAGCCCACCGCGATCGCACAGCAGTCAACCAATTATCATAGTTAGAAGTCCAAGTTTCTGGCTTAGGTGGCAGTCTGTAAACTTGTATCTCTCGATTTTTAGTCTTTGGATTAGTAACTTGGTGCTTAATAATTAAATGACTTCCTCTTGTGGCAGCATAGCCATTATTCATATAGAAAATATGTAATGGTCGTCGCCAACCTCTACCAACACCGCCTGTACTAACTGCAAATCGGATAATTGGTAAAATAATTTTGTTGAGAATTTCGCTTGGTGCAGTAACTTGTAATTTCCCCTCCCAAACATAAAAGTAGGGTTGGTTACTTGAGCGATCGCCCCAAATCTCTTCCCCCGGAATCATACAGATTTGTACACAACCTTTGTGGGTATCTGGTTCTATAGTTCCCATGAGTTCCCACAATGTTTTTTCTGCGTCATTTCTTGACATTACACCCAATAAAAATCGCAATATCCAAGAACGTAACCAACCACGCCAATGGGAAGGGCGAAAATCTTGTTGTTCTCGATCAGCACCAGCACAACCTTGGCTGTAGAGTTTAAATTCAAAAATTTTAGTAGTGGAACCATCTTCAGTTTGGTGCAATTGTGCTGATGGTTGAAAACTGCTAGGTGCTTTAATCTGTCCATATCCCGCAGATGTACGACTACCAACTCCATGAGAGCTAAGTGCTTGCTGTACCCATTCCCAAACTGTTTGTACATCTTGAGGACTAGCTTTACCAAGAATCCCTCGAATTGCTACTGTCACTGGAATAGTATCCTCACCATCTCCCAAAGTGTAAATTGAAAGTGGCGTACCTTGCCCCTCATGATAGACTTGGAAGTTTTGCTGTGGGTTAACTATATCTAAAACAAGTTTGGTTGCTGTTTCAGTCCAAGCATCTAAAAATTCAATTTTGCCTTCTTTAATGACATTTCCTTGTTGACATCCCAGTAAATTCAACATTTGCTTACGAATGCTGGGGCGTTTCATTGCCCATGCACGCACAATTCCCCGAATTGAAGAACCAGGAATATAGCCATTCAAGGGAAGTTTTGGCATTTGAGCCAAGTTTTTATCTAATTCGCGTTTATCTTCTGGTCGTCCATTAGAAACATACCAAGCACCACAAGGTTCTCCCGCAGAAACCATTGTTTCTACATCGGGATGAGGAAATGAACCTACTTTACTTCTCCATTGCAGAGTAAAAATCCCTTTTTTAAATAAATTCGATATTCCTCGGCGTTGATGTTGTTTTTCTAATAAATTAACCAGTTGAGGTGCAGTGTACATAACTTCAGTTAAGGGTTAAAAGTTAAAAGTTAAATTATGCAGAATAAGCTCTTGCCCAAAAATTCCAATGGTTAGATAAAATCATGGACTTGCGCCAAGTTGCCATATATTTTGCTGGTTCTTCTTTTGCCATTTGGACAATTATCTCGCGCAGTTCCTCTTCAGAAGGTGGTGTTTCTGAATTGATCAGTTGACCAAGCAGCGATTTCCATACGGGAAGAATACGCGATCGCACTATTCCTCCTTGAGCATTTGTTTGGTTGACATAGGCAGCGGCCGAGAGTAACCCAAACACCCGCAAATGCTGAGATAGCCTTAAAATCGCGTTTAACTCTTCTTTGCTAATTACAGGGTTGGGGCTGGTTTCAAGATATTTTTGAATATGTTGATGAGCCGTTAGACTCATTTGCTCTGGCTGAACCATGACTATGCCCCCACTTGGATAAGTTGATTTGTTTTTGGTACAGGTAAAGTATTATTTGTGACCCATCCCTGTACCCATCCTCGCCCGACATTAGCCTGTCCTCCGATTTGAAATAAGCCAGTCAAAACATCCATCAAACAATCATGTTCATCTTTCGCCACAGGATTAGTTTTGTTTAATTTATAACCCCAAGGGTAGTAAAGAATAGTATCTCTGGGAATACAAACATCCGTCCAAAATATTTCTGCACCACCTTCAGAATCATCTTCATTATCGTCAGATTTGTTAATTTTGTTGCGAATTTGTGTCCAGAGCGAATGCTCCATCAAAGTTTGAAAATCACTATCAGGAAGGACAATCCGGTTGTTATTCCACGTTGACTGAACTGCATTACCGAGCGATCGCTGCCAATTTCCAGCTAGTGCGATCGCTTGTTTTTGTTCGTTCGTGAGTCCAGAAACTTGCAATTGAGCATCAGCAACGTAATAACTACCTGCCTGAGTTCCTACAGGATGATTAGGCAAATCACTAATTGCTAATCCAGATAGTAGTGCATGATCGCGGATTAGTGAATGACAGCTTACCCAGGTAAATACATTACGATTACCCATTGCCATTGTTCGCATTGGTATCCATAATAAACGAGCATCCCCAAACCAAACTTGATGAACTCCCATTTGTCCATCGGCACTTAATTCTTTACCAAATAGTTTATCTGCGGTAGCTGGATCAATAGAGTTTACATCCCAACGCAAACTACCTCTAAGGGAAGAACCGGGAATGTAAGGAAAATCCGTGTGTACTTCGCGGACAATATCTAAGATATTTCCTAAATCACCTTCACCACCACAATGAATTGGTGCAAGTGCATAAAGATATCCAGTACGAAAATCACTCATTGATTAAATTCCTTCTTCCCCATAAAAGTTTTCCATAATTAAGCTGTCTAAAAGTCTGTAACCAATTTACATCCCCATTGGGTAAAAGTTGCCGATTTGTTGATACTGAGTCATTAAATAAATATACTGTCCCCGGCGGTACAAATGCTCTTTGCGGTAATAAAGCAGATTCCTCCCTTGTTTTATTGCTGTCTATATCTTTACGCAATGTGGAGACACCACCCCATAGTAAAGCTTTATCGGTAGCGCAGCCTTTTAGTTCTGACTTCCAAGTTTGGGGATAGGCTCTGTAACTTGTTTCCTCAAATAGTCCTAGTCCGGGTGTCAGGAGATAGGCAAAGTTTCTCCGAACTATCTGGTCTACCAAGCCTCTTGTTAGTTCCCCTTCAATCAAATTATCAAGTTGTTTTTGCAAAATAGCACTTGGCTCCAGGTGCGATACTAAAGCCCGATGTCCCTCACCTCCTAACCGAACAATACTCTCACTTGGTAAAATATCACCACTCAAAGCCGCAACAAAACACCATCCATCTTCAAGGCGGACTGCAACTTCGGTAAAGTAGCCATCAGCATCTTTAACCTGTCGCTTGTCAAGTTGCATTTGGATATGAGGTAACACTTGTCTCTTCCAAGGATTGTGGTGAAAGTCTTTTTGATCCCAACTATTGCTAGGTTTTTCAGACTCTTGTTGATCACAATTAATGTTACTTTTCTGACCTGTCAGATAACCGAACAGTGCTTCAGCTTTTATCCAAGGTTTGGGCGGGCTAATATTACCATCCCATTTTTTATTAAGAACTAATGGGGCGATTTCTTCTTGATCAAATGCTAAATGCTTCCATGGTTCTTCATCTTTAGGAATGGGTTCTAAGTTTAGAATTTCACTCCAATTATCACTCTTAGTTTTGCGGTCTTCTCCTGGGGGATATAGACAAACTAAATCTTTGGGTGTGGGTAGCCATAAAGTCTGCTGACTGTCTAATAAAAATGGTCCGAGAAAGCTTAGATTGCGCTGGGTACGGTTTTCATGATTGGTGTGTGGTAGGAGCGATCGCATTGCCTGAAATACTGTAATTGGCATCGGTGGAAATAAGCCTTTTGCCCATGAACCATCACCAGGGCTAAAGGGTTTGCAATCTCGAAATAGGAGTAAATCTAAAGGAGTAATCTTATACCACTGCATATATTATTTTTCACCCCATTGTAACCGTTCTACCCGCTTATCAATCCAAAAAGCGGTAAATCTCAAAATTTTACCTAAATCTTCTGGTGTAGTACCAATTAGTTCAAGATTATTTTGTGAGGCTGATTTTACCCAATCTTCCCATTTATCTAACCATTTTTCAATTTTGGCAAATGTCGGCTCAAGTTGTTTGCTGCGATCGCGACTGTCCATGATGACTTTAGCTGCTTTAGAGAATAAATAGTAATTATCAGTAATGGCAGCGCGACGAGGAAGTTCTTCGGCTAACCTATACAGTAAGGGACTGAGTTTTTCTTTGTATGTTTCATATTCCTTGACCCATTCCCACCATGTTTCTAGTAACTCACCCTTCATGAGTGCTTCTAATTGATTCCCACCACCGTAAATTACACGGAAGCAAACACCATCTTTACCAGGGATTTTTTTTGCCCTTTCTCCTTCTGCTTCCCATAAGCTTTCTAGAACAGTGGGGAGAGGAACGCTTTTATGAGCAATTATCACTCCCGCACTCATAGTTGCGTCCTTTCCCATTGTGAAGTGAGGACGTTTGGGTAATCCTTTTACCTTGTCAGTAGGATGCCAATAGCCAGTAACTTTGTTTTCTGTATCATTGCGAGAATTAGTAAATTCTTGATGTGGATCTTCGCCACCACACCATGCAGCACGTAATGATAAGAGATATTCTGGTAAGTCTTCCAAAGGTAAAACCACTTTCACATCATCACCACCACTGTAAATGACACGACCACAGAAGCGTTTTTCAGTTAAATAGGGGACGAGGCGGTTAGAAAAGTCTAATAAAGCGCGGTTAAGACCCACATGGGTTGCTGGTCCCATACGTTTAGCTGTTTCCTGAAGAAACTGATTAAATAAATGATCGTCAAAATTGTCACGAGTTTTATCAATAGCATCTTCTTCAACATAGGACTTATATTTTTTCAGCTTTTCTCCAGAAACGTAACTGCCCATACCATCACCATCAGCTAGAATAATTACCCACCAATCTGCGGGACTGCTGTCACCAAAACCTGTTTCGCGGTGTACTTGGTTAACTATGTTTCTGAGAGTATGAACTTCTGCACCTTGTAAACCCATATCATCAGCTAACCATTTACTGGAGAACATGACACCGTTATAATTATTTCTGAACCGATTTAGAGGATTAATCTGACTATCTGTTTTTGGAACTTGAAAGGAACGAAACCTAGTTAAGAATCGAAAAAACCGCTGGTATTTTGGTAACTTTAATTTAATTTTCTGGTTAAGATTCTCCCAGTATTTACTAGCTAATTCTGGATGGTCATGTACAAATCTGGCTGATGCAATGGAAGTTAAGTTAGGAAACCTTAGTAATCGTTCGTAAATAACTTGATTTTCTCTGATAACTTCAAATTTCTGTTTTTCTTCTGAATGATGAGATTTAATTTTTTTGACAATCTCTTTGACATCAATTCCTAATTCTTCTGCAACTCCCCCATAAACCCACGCCATTCGCTTGGTGAGTTCCAAAGCATTCAACTTTTCAGAACCATTAAATAATCCTGGAAATGCTTTAGATATTAGTAACCAAAATAGACGCATTGAACTAGTATGAGTCCCGGCTCCTTCTGCAAATTTGGTATAGTTGAACCGGGGGTGAACAGCACTAAATTGTCCCGATATAGTTGAGCGTTCCCCTGGTGCGGTGGGGATTTGCCAATTACGAGTATTTTTGACTGCGATTAGACATATCCGCAATCTTTGTTGTAGGCTTCCCCACCAAGTCCCCACATTCAGAGTGTTATAAACATTTGCTTCAGCTTCGGAAGGTAAATCTATCAATGCGTGGGCGATTTCTTGCTGAACTTTAATCCAATTTTCATCAAAAATACTATTTTCTTTATCTTTAATTAGTGGTAAGTCTGGACTTCCTAAAGGAACCGCAGCCCAGTAAGGTTCCCAGGTATGCTTGAGTTGTTCATTCCAGAGTTTATTCCACTCCCAACAGCTTTCGTGTTGAATAAGTCTCAATTCATGTCTATAGGGTTCTAGAAATTCATCTGATAATTTAGTTAAATCACCAAAAGCTTCTTCTAATATTTCATCTATATTTGTAGATTGCTTTTTTAAATATGCAATTACCTTCTCTCTGATACAAAGTTGCACTTTTTCGCCTATTTTTACCCATTCTTCGGTTAGTTTTAGTTTTAGTTCTGTTCCCAATTTCTGTGCTGCCTCTTTCCCAGGAACCAACACTGTAATTATATTAGGAAATCCAGATGTACTTAAACTAGTAGATGTTTTATCTGTAAATCGTCCCACTGGGGCTTTTTTATCTTCTTGGAGATGTTCAAAATCAGATATAAAATCTGGATACTCTTGAACAATCAACGCATCAATTATTTCTTGACTCCATAGGGAAGGTACAATCACAGCATCCGGCCCTAGTTCTTGGGAAATATGCCAGCATAACCGACTGCTGAGATAGTGTAGTAGATATGAACCTGCCCAAAAATCAAGGAATTTCCGCGAGGATTTGATAAATTCCTGTACTGGCGAGAAGGAAAATATTAATAAATAAGGTGTTTTTGAGCCTCCTTCTTCCCACTCTTCAGGAAACATTGCACCTGTCAACGCTGATACCGTACTTTGGTGGCTATGTAGTGGACAGTCGGGGATGACTGTATGTGCAGGAAATAACAAGGCATCAGGTTGTGTAGCTGCTAATATTTCTGGATAAAATCTCCAAAACCACCAGAAAACTATTTTGGGATCGAGTTCATTTTTTATTCGGCTAATATTTGGTGTGTCACTTGGCGGCTGTAAGGTTGTAACTTGCTGTTTTTGCCCACTTATCGGATGCCGCACAGTAACTTGTGGTGGGTTTTTGCTGCGTTCTAGATGAAATAGATTAACGCGGTCTGAGGCAGAGGCGATATCTTGGGCTTGTTTACCTATTTCTACATTGCTGTTGACTCCATTCCACCAAGTTTTTAAATCCTCATGGTGATTTTTCAGACATTCTAATTGAGATAATACACCATCTCCCCAATCAGCAAATTCAGGTGCTTGTAGTAGTGCATATAACTTACGTTGATAAAAATTCATTTGGCGTTAATTTTTAATCTATAAAAAAATATTACTCTAACTTAGCAATCACTATTCTCAAATGATGTTTAAATCAAATTATCTTTACATAAATACACGTAGTTATATCTAAATGTTTCCACATACCAATACTATTGGAACAACCAGAGCCTATTATGAGATACAGTTCTTCATCACCAAGCCTGTAGGGTTTATCCGCCCTTCATTGTATTGAATTTAACCGAGAAACGCTGTAAGTGATGAAGAGCCAAAAAAATCCCCAGTTATAATTTTTAACTGGAGATTTAGCACGTCTAGCGTGAGTTAAATGCCAATGTTTCCATTAGTTCGACTTCTTGTAAAGTCAAGCAATTCAGGTTTGGGAATTAAATTTCACCACAAACTTGACATTATTCGCTTGTCTTTGCAGCACTTGTAGGTAAGCAGTTGCATCATTGTAACAACGAAATCTCGCTACTACTACGCAATCTTGACTAGGGAAATTACGAACTATGCACCACGGATGTAACTGCTCAAAATAGGTCATAATAACCTCTTACAATTGCTGAAAATTGCCTGAATAATGTCTTTTGAATTGCCTAAAATCACATTAGTTTAGGAGATATATACCAAAACAGGTCTACATGATATTGACAGATGAATACTTTTGTGTATGTAAAATACTATCAACAATCAAAGCGCAATAAGCTTTGTATATGCTCAGGAATCTCCTCGTAATGTTCCAGCAAAAAATCCATAAATCCTAGATGAAGTAAATCATTAGGTGTTGGGTAACGCCGATTACGTCCATTTCTAAACCAGCCCCTAACAGTAGAATCAGAACGAGAACATATCAGGGCTATTTGCTCATAGCTAACTGCCCATTTAGAGTAAAATTGCTGTGGTGTCATGCCAAATTCCCAATGGCTATACATTGAAATTAGCCGTAATTCTCGCATTTGTAATGGACGAGGGTTAGGCATAGGAATAAGTTAAAAAGTAAAAGGTAAAAAGAAAGAGACAGAAGTAGGAAGAAACGTCTATATAACTAAACCCCGTCTAAGAGGATGAATGAACAAGTCTACTGTTGTATCAAGATCCCCCCTATCCACCCTTAAAAAGGGGAGAACCGGAATCAAAGTCCTCCTTTTTAAGGAGGATTTAGGAGGATCTAACGTTTTTAATACATCACCCACCACTGTTTAAACATCCTCTAAGTTGTAAACTATAGTTTTCGCCATAGAAAAAACTCAAGTTTTCAAAATGAATGGGGTATATCAAAATTTCTCCAGATGATTATCTTTTGACTTTTATCTTTTTACTTGATTAGTGTGAATCTAAGTGTGTGACTACAATTGTGTGTTCCTCCGAAAAATGCCAATAGAATCTTTTCGCCATTGATGCAGAAGAACTCCAGATATCACTGCTTTTGGTTTGATAACGATGGGTTCTTAAACTGCGATAGGATGAACCAGATTCTGATAAAATTTGAAAAGCCTTATGATATTGCTTACGGTCTTGATGAGCTAATGCGTCAAGTTGTTTTTGAGCTTTGGAAGTAAAAATGAGACGGAATTTGATATTCATTCTTTACGTGAATATCTAACTAGACTCAAGCGCAGATATAGTCACGCAGTAGGAAATAGTAGGTCAAAAGTGTTTGATTCATCACTTTCTACCTTCGATTTTCGACTTCATTCATCACTTAAATTTGGTCACGCAGCAGGAGGAGATCGCTCTTTTTGCCAAGCAGTCATTTTGGTATATTAATCTTAGTAAATACTGTGTAAAACTTGTAGCGACTAAACAATAAATGCCGCATCATCAACAACAAACTCAGGTTGCATTCCTACAACTGCTATTTTGCAACGAGTGTGGGCAGACATGGGATAGAATCTTACTTGGTCTTCGCCTTTATTGACAAGTCGAGTCAGGTATTTAGATAGACTTGTATATTGCTTCTCATCTAATACACACTCAAAAACAGATTTTTGCACCCGTAAACCGTAGGCTTCTAAGAGTTTTGCTACCTTGTTGCGGCGGGTATCGCTAACAATGTCGTAGCATACTAAATAAAACATCACTACTTCACCAACGCTAACGGTACTTGCACTGGTGCAACAGCATCAGCAATGTCAAAATATGCAGGATGATGTTTAAATGCAAGAGGTCGGTAATATTCCACATCGCCTAGCAAACACGCGATATATTCACGCACTTGTAAATCCATACACTGGCGATAGCTAACTTCTCCGGCATGAGGATGTATCACAAAAGTTCTTAATTGTGCTTCCCAATGTTGGAGAAAACGTTGCAGGATAGTTCGTGACTGGCTTTTTCCGTTACCATTAGTATGAGAAAAATTTCGGACAAAATTTAGTACGCAGTCATCAACAATTGGCGCACGAAATTCTGCGGACAAATCCCATGCTAAAGGCAATTCATGATCTGAGTTACGAGATAAAATTGCGTAATTGGGATGAAGTCCTACACTGTCAAGCAGGGTGTAAATGTATTGGTTTAGCAATTGATAACCCAAATTCAAAAATCCATTGATGGGCTTTTGGTTAATGTGCGAACATACGTTGTAGAAACTGAGAATGGAAGTAACAGCACTTTCGTAGACTTTATCGGCTTCTTCACTGTATTCACGCAATTCGTTCAGGGATGTTGCTGTCGGTAAATTATCTATCAATAGCGTCAGATAATTTAAGGCGCGTTGGATTATATAGTTGGCATGATGATGAGTCCAACTTTGCAGAAATCTATGCTGATTATGCAATTTTGCCCAAATCATACTTTCTGCTGTCGCACGCTTTAATTCTCTATCACGTATACGCTGGCGTTGACAGGTTAGATATTTATATTGTCGTTGTGATGTGTTTTCTAATCTACCAATAATTTCGCCAAATGGAGTTATGTACAAGACGGGAATTTGATAATCAACTACAACTTTAATGATTTCTTTTGGTAGGGTAATGTTACCAAAAAGAATGATTTGGCTGACGTTGCTTATCCGAAGACTTACACATTGTTTTTGTTGATGGAACACCTTTAAATAATGGTGTTGGATTTGAAGGTTTGCATCTTGTTCGGTGATATAAATTGTGGACATGGTTAGAATTAAGTAAAAGGTTAAGAAGTAAAAAGTTGAAGGATGGTGGGATATTCTTGTTTTTTGTTGGCTTTACTTTTTACTTAATTACATACTCTCAGATGAATATATAACCTAATATATAATTCAAATTCATTTGTATATAAGTTTGTATATAAGTTTTATTCTGCATCTAACTTGAATAATTAATAATTTAATAATTTACGCTAAAAAATATCCCCGACTTCTCAAAGAAGTCGGGGATCTAGGGTTCATGGCTTGTATTCTTTAATTCAACTTCCAAAGAAATTTCAAGGTTTACGCAGACCGATTCTTCCGCATCTGGTTTCCATAGTTTCCATTAATTCCACTTCCGAAGAAGTTAAAAGACGTGGTTACAAGCATATTGACAAATATTTTAGTTCGGTTTCCATTAGTTCAACTTTCTAAGAAGTTAAAAGGCAGAAATCACCGCCGTTAATTTAGGACATTAGCAAGTTTCCATTAGTTCAACTTTCTAAGAAGTTAAAAGTTAAATCGCTCAACAGTTGACATTTTCAAAAACAAGTTTCCATTAGTTCAACTTTCTAAGAAGTTAAAAGAAGAAGCAGCAGAAAAAGCTGCAAATCGTATGATTACAGTTTCCATTAGTTCAACTTTCTAAGAAGTTAAAAGAGGAGTTTATGCCTCCTGAGTCACTTGAAAGGTGTAGTTTCCATTAGTTCAACTTTCTAAGAAGTTAAAAGATAATTTTTATCCTGGTGCTAATATTAGCACCAAAGTTTCCATTAGTTCAACTTTCTAAGAAGTTAAAAGCTGGAATGCAATAACCAAAAATTGGGACAGGGATGAGGTTTCCATTAGTTCAACTTTCTAAGAAGTTAAAAGTAAAGTTTGGGTAACCCGAACATGGAAAGAGCAAAAGTTTCCATTAGTTCAACTTTCTAAGAAGTTAAAAGTTTTACTTTTAGTTTTGGAGATTGATTGTTATGTCTAGTTTCCATTAGTTCAACTTTCTAAGAAGTTAAAAGAAGTTGTCAAACAATCTGCTTCTGTTCCATTTTTAGGGTTTCCATTAGTTCAACTTTCTAAGAAGTTAAAAGTGTTTTCACTTCTTATCAAGAAAAAGAACAACAACAAGTTTCCATTAGTTCAACTTTCTAAGAAGTTAAAAGCTAACAGGCGTAATCAACGAGACAACTACATCAGATAGGTTTCCATTAGTTCAACTTTCTAAGAAGTTAAAAGATGATCCCCGTGAGTAAGCTAACAAGTTGGGGGAATGGTTTCCATTAGTTCAACTTTCTAAGAAGTTAAAAGGTTATTGCAACTTAATAATATTCCTGACAAGCAACTGCTGGTTTCCATTAGTTCAACTTTCTAAGAAGTTAAAAGTCGTTCAAACGGAGGAAGCTGAGGAAACTCAGGAAGGTTTCCATTAGTTCAACTTTCTAAGAAGTTAAAAGAACAGGGTTTGTGCAAAAATTCAATGGGTATAATAAAACGTTTCCATTAGTTCAACTTTCTAAGAAGTTAAAAGTTATAGGGTAGTTGCAAACTTAGAAGACACAGGTCTTGTTTCCATTAGTTCAACTTTCTAAGAAGTTAAAAGCCTCGGTCTGTATTCCTGAAGAACCAGAACCAGTCTTGTTTCCATTAGTTCAACTTTCTAAGAAGTTAAAAGGTTTTATTTTGACATAGATGAGAATGAAGGAACTGACGAGTTTCCATTAGTTCAACTTTCTAAGAAGTTAAAAGCTGAAACTGTTTCTGACGAAATAAAGGAAAACCTAAAGTTTCCATTAGTTCAACTTTCTAAGAAGTTAAAAGCTTATTGCATCAGGTTTGGTTTCGCTTTTTGTGTGGTTCAAGTTTCCATTAGTTCAACTTTCTAAGAAGTTAAAAGCTTTGATTCTGCTATAATCATTCCTCAAGAAAGTTTGGTTGTTTCCATTAGTTCAACTTTCTAAGAAGTTAAAAGAAATTCTTGCTTATTACGTTGCAAGAGTTTGTCTTTTGTTTCCATTAGTTCAACTTTCTAAGAAGTTAAAAGAGTTACATTTAATTTCACGCCTACTGGAGCAAACTTGTTTCCATTAGTTCAACTTTCTAAGAAGTTAAAAGGTAGTTTTTTTATAATTAACTGCATGAAAGATGCTTAGTTTCCATTAGTTCAACTTTCTAAGAAGTTAAAAGACTCCAGAACGGTGTGAATTATTAACCCCCAGCGAAAGTTTCCATTAGTTCAACTTTCTAAGAAGTTAAAAGGGCTAGGCTATGAAAGCCTTACCTGGTGGAAATCCTACAGCAGATTTTCGGGGCTTGTCAAATTTATTCAAAATCAAGAGCCTAAATTGAGAATAACCCTGGATAGAAAAGACTGAAACCATTACTGTGTAACCCTGCCGGGGCTGCCAACGAAAGAATCAGGGTTTGGGGCTTTGGGCTTCAGCCCCGAAACAAGTCAAAAGATAAGTTTTATTTATCCCAAATCATCGGACGATACACCTCAACCTCACCCATTAAACAAGCAATATATTCTCGCACCTGTAACTCGATACAACGGCGATAAGGCAATTTACAATCCGTATGAGGATGAGTTACTTCTGTTTGTAGCTTTTCCTCCCAATGCTTGAGAAACTTTTTGAGTGCATGAGGTTGAAAATACACTCCATTACGTTCATCTGGTGAGGTAAAATCGTCAATTGTAAACAGGTTTCGATTTACTAGATATATTACCAGAGAATCAACAACCAAAGCCCGAAACTCTTCCATTAAATCAGATACTAAAGCTGGATGATTATCACGGGGTACGTGCAAGTTTCCAAAGTGAGTATGTAAACCTACCGCCTGAATTAACGAATGCACATTTTGACTTAATAATGTGTATCCCAAACTCAACATACTATTAATCGGATCAGTAGGAGGTCGTTTTGTCCGCTTCTCAAATGTAAATTTTCCTGTCACCAACGAACCCAAAGCTTGAAAATATGTTGTTGCAGCTATCCCCTCATAACCACGCAACATATTCACATCTTCAGAAAATGGTAATTTATCCATAAACAATTCTATTTGAGCAATGGCTTGAGTAGCCTTTTCAGATTTCACTCGTCGGTTTAATCGCATCAACATAATTCTTGAATTATGCAATTTTGCTCGTACTATAGCCTCTGCTTGCTTCTTGGTAAATTCAGAACTTTGTGAACACTCTACTTGACGCGCTAAATATTCAACTTTTGCCATTCCTTCAGTCTGTAACCTACCAAAATATCTGCCCTTCTGTGACAAATACATGATTGGAATCCGTCGGTGTAGTGCAACACTCACCGCACCATGAGAAACATTACAACAACCAAATAACACAATATTTGTCACTCGCATAACAGGAATTTTAATTCTTAATTCCTGTTGATAATAAACCTGGAACTGTTGATTTTTGGCACTTAAATAAGCACCTTGATCCGTGATATATAATGTAGTCATAGATTCCTGCCAAAGATGAGATATGGGGGCGCGGGGAAAACTTACGGGCTTGCTGATATCACAAGCCTTTGGTGGACGAGAAACAAATTTTAATGGTCGTTCCTTGGGACGAAAATAAGGCGTACCCGAAGCATTAGCTAACCATTCTCCTTCCAGCTTGGGTTCTGGTGGTGGTGGCGCATAAACCTTCCCATTAGCAAAGCGATAGCCCAAAAATTTCAGTTCTTCATTGGGTGCAAAAATCTGTGTTTTTTCAGGTTGCAAAGTGAGATAAAGTTCTCCCAACCAAGCTATGATTTTATCGAGGATACGGTTAGCTTCCTTCCAACTACTACAAGCAACCGCAAAATCATCTCCATACCTGACTAAATTAATTCCATTACTCAGGCATTTCCTATCAAAAACCGTCAAATATAAATTAGCTAATGCACCAGAAATTATCCCACCTTGCAACACACCTTTACCAAAATTAATGTGTTTGCCAGCAATAATAATTCCAGCTTTTAATTGCTGTTCCAGTAACTGCAATATTCTACTTTCCAACTGCAAAGCTTCTAAATTAGTTAAGAGCAAAGCCCAACATAAATTATCAAAAAACTGAGCAATATCAGCTTTGATAATCCAAGTAGGACGATACTGATAGTAAGAAAACAATTGTTGTACAGCTTGTTGAATATTTCGCCCTGGACGATAAGCATAGCTACAATCAACAAGTGTTTCTTCAAGAGGGAAATACAACTCCTCTAAAATCAGACGTTGCACAATTCTATCTTGCACAGTTGCAATACCAACTAAACGCTTACCTCCAGTTTTTTTAGTTAAATAAAATCCTTTAGCGGGGCTAGGATGATAAGATTCTTGTTGTAATTGACGCAACAGAATAGTTAACTGTTCATCAACTGATGCTGCGAACAAATCAACACTAATTCCATCTACACCAGCACTGCGACTTCCCACACGAACTTGACTCCAAGCGAAATACAGTTGTTCGATGGTAAACATGATTAAGTCAAAAGTTAAAAGGCAAAAGAATCAAGTAAAAAGCTAAAAGGCAAAAGAACAACAGAAAACCTTTGATTGCGGATTGCGGGTGGGATAGCCACTAAAAGAAGGAATTGTACCGAGATACGTAATTCAATCAAAAGTCAAAAAATAGTGACTTCATATTTCTTTTCACTTTTTACTTTTTACTTGTTCTGACTTAATTTTCACTACCAGCTATATAAGCACCTGTATAAGTTTCTGTTTAAGGTATATAAGTTTGTATATAATTTATGTAAAAAATCTTTTACCTTTCTCTCATCATGGCGAAACGGACACTGGTAGCATCATTAAAAGGTATTGAAAAAGCTAAGTATGCCCTGATACGTAAAAACTGGACTCAACAAACTTTGGCTAATGATGTCCATGTAGCTTCTTGGGCAACTATTAGTAAATTTTTTAACGGTGTAGCTATTAGTTATCATATCTTCATCGAAATCTGCACCATGCTGGAATTAGATTGGCAAGATATTGCCATATCATCTAATCTGGATATCACAACAGTACAACACCAAGAACAGCCACTTACAGCCCTTGCAGAAATTTGGCAGCAACTGCAATCATTGGGTTCTCCTACTGAAAAAATGGGTTTGGTGTTAGTTAAAGAAGAAATATTAGCTTGGAGTTGGCAGACTAATAGTATATATGAAAAGTCTGTATCTATAGGTAGTCATATTCGTTTTGAAATTAATCTAGAAAGTTCAGGATATTTATTACTTATACAAAAAGATACTTCTGGGAAAATTTACTGTTTTTGTCCTTCGTGTTTTGCACCACAAGCACAATTGAATCAGGGTAAAACAGTTTTACCACAAGAAGATGCACCTATGAAGTCTTTTAAGATTGAAGGTGAACCAGGTAAAGAAATAATTTTTGCAGTAATTACAGAAGAAATACCTAATTTAAATTGGTTGCCTCAAGAAAATGATGAACCATTGGAATTAACAGAAAACCATCTCAGTCAATTATTCAGTTTTATCAGCAATGATAAAGACTGTAGAGTTATGTATACAGAATATGAGGTAAAGTAAAAAACACATTATGGAACAAATTATTAACCAATTAATTCAACTTAATTTAAAAGTCGTAGAACTAGCTGGACAGGGTGATTTAAAACAAGCTATGACTATTGCTCAACAAGTTGTAAATATAGGTGTAAATCAGCAGTTAACAGAGAATCCTGCATATTGTGACAGCTTGAATAACCTAGCAGAATTACATCGGATTCAAGGACATTACTTGGAAGCAAAGCCTTTATACTTACAAGCTTTAAATATTAGAAAAAAACTTTTTGGTGATGAACATCCTGATGTAGCTCAATCTTTAAATAATTTGGCAGCACTTTATCATGCTCAAGGTAACTATCCAGCAGCAGCAGAACTATTTTTAGAAGCTTTAGAATTGTGGAAAATATGTTTTGGAGAAGAAGATTTTGAAGTTGCTACTACTTTAAACAATCTAGCGGAAATTTATCGAGAACAAGGACAATATTTAAAAGCTGAACAAGTGCATTTAGAAGCCTTAACTATGCGAAGGAGTTTATTTGGTAATGAACATCCTGATATTGCTCAATCTTTAACTAACTTAGCGGCTCTTTATACATCAACAGGACGCTATTCTAATGCAGAACAAATGCACTTGGAAGCGTTGGCAATGAAAACTCGATTGTTTGGAGAAGGACATCTTGATATTGCTTCCAGTCTAAATAATTTAGGAAAAGTATACGATGCCCAAGGACGTTATTTAGAAGCTAAAAGCAAGTTTTTAGAAGCCTTAGAAATATGTCAAATAAATCTGGGTGAGGAACATCCATATATAGCATCTATCTTAAGTAATATTGCCGAAGTTTATCAAGAACAAGGATCTTACCTAGATGCAGAGAAAAAGTATTTAGATGTCTTGTCAATGAGAAAGCGTCTGCTAAGTGAAGAACATTCTGATATTGCCAATACTTTGGATCATTTAGGAGAAGTTTATCTAATTCAAGGCAACTATTTAGTAGCTGAACAGAAGTATTTAGAAGCTTATGATCTGAGAAAGCGTTTGTTTAGTTGGGAACACCCTGATATTGCTGAGAGTTTAAGTAATCTGGCAGTAGTTTTTACATATCAAGGACGTTATATGGAGGCAAAGGAACAATATTCACAAGCATTACCAATGCTGGAGAGATCATTAGGAAAAAAACATCAGTCGATTGCTAATCTTTTAAATAATATGGCAGGACTTGATGAAGCACAAGGAGATTATTCTGAAGCAGAACAAAAATATCTCAAAGCTTTAGAAATCCAAAAAAATCTCTTAGGTAATGAGCATCCAGTTATTGCTGATACTTTAAACCAGATAGCAGCACTTTACCGCATACAAGGACGATACTCGGAATCAGAACAATTGCATCTAGAGGGTTTGGCAATGAGAAAACGCTTATTAGGAGAGCATCACCCCTTTGTTGCAACTAATCTCAATAATTTGGCAGTATTATATGATGATTTGTATCAATATGATCAGTCAGAGTCATTACTTTTAGAAGCTTTGAAAATTATTAAAAATGTGTTTGGACATAAACACCCACACGTAGCTAGTAGCATGAATAATTTAGCTGTTATTTATGACTTTCAAGGACGTTATCAAGAAGCTGAAAAACTACATTTAGAAACATTAAAACTCAGGAAATTATTATTAGGTGAAGAACACATACAAATTGCTAATAGTTTAAATAATTTGGGAGAATTGTACTTTTCTTTGGGACGCTACCAAGAAGCAGAACAGAAGTATTTAGAAACCTTGGCAATGAGAAAGCGTTTGTTAGGAGAGGAACATCCTGATGTAGCATTTAGTTTAAATAATTTGGCTACTCTATTAGCTGCTACTAATCGTCCTGATGAATCTTTGTTATGTCGTATCCAAGGTAGTAAAATTAACAACAAGATGATTCGGAATATATTTGCGTTTAGTTCTGAAAGCGATCGCCTGGCCTTCTTGAAAAAAATCAGAAACGATTTTGATCTCTTTCTCTCTCTAGTCAACAAACACCTATTTAATTTAGATAGTGCAAAACTTGCAGCATTCGATTTTGTCTTACAACGTAAAGCTTTAACTGCATCGGCCTTGGCATCTCAAAACGCAGCACTCTACAGTGGACGTTATCCGCAATTACAGGCACAGTTGCATCATTTGCGTGATTTAAACACCCAACTTATACACTTAACTTTTTCTGTTCCCCAAGCTGGAGCTACGGAAGTACATAAGTTTTCAAATTACAGAGAAAGTTTAGCACAATTACAATCTCAATACAATTATTTACAAAAACAACTAGCGTTGCAAGTGCCAGAAATTCAGTTGTTTGAGTCAAATTTTGATCGTCAGGCGAACTGTGCTTCACAGCAGCGCTTCGCGATCGCCAAAGCATTACCTATTGATTCAATTTTAGTCGAGTTTGTGCGCTTCGATGTATTTGATTTTGCAGCAATCCAGGCACAGGGGGAAACACAATGGCATCCGCCTCGATACTTAGCCTTTGTTTTCAGAAGCGGGCAACCAGATACCATAAAAATGGTAGATTTAGGAGCAGCAGAAACCATTGATTCACTAATTCAGGTATTGCGCTTACAAGCATCCGACTATACCGAACCCACATTAGCTTGGAGTAAAAATAGTCAGATACCAAAGCTACAAATTAAACCATATAATTCCACACCTGCTATTAAACTTAGTCAAGCACTTTTCCACCCCATTCGTGACTTAGTGAAAGATTGCAGACATCTAATTATTGCACCTGATAGTAATTTAAACTTAGTACCATTTCAAATCTTGCCTTTTGGTACTACAGGGTCACGTCTATTAATGGATGAGTATATCATCAGTTATCTTAGTGTGGGGAGAGAAATTCTCCGTAGCAAAGTTAAGCCACCAACAGGTTCCATTTCTGCACCATTAATTATTGCCGATCCTGATTTTGATTTAACAGCAGATTTAACAGTAGATGCAAATACAGATAGAAATACTAGCGATATACCTAGACAACCAATACCAGAATTACTTACTACTCTCATCACAAAAGGCTTGTCCCGCGCTCCTGGAACGAGGTTTTTAGGAGAAAGTGTGGCAAAAAAACTCCCAAATGCCAAACTATACTTAGGCGCAGAGGCACTAGAAACCCGCCTGACAAGTAGCAAGTGTCCCAGTATTATGCTAATTGCGACTCATGGCTTATTCCAAAGCAATTCTGAGTCACAACCAGTTACCAAGAAAGGTAACTTATTAAGTATGGAACATCTGCGAAAAATTAAAGTAGAAAATCCCATGTTGCGTTCTGGGTTGGCGTTAGCTGGTGCTAATACTTGGTTATCTGGTGGTAAGCTCCCAAAAGATGCAGGTAAAGGCTTTGTGTTTGCTCAAGATATTGCTAGTTTAGATTTGTGGGCAAATGAATTGACGGTTCTTTCTGCTTGCGATACGGCTAGAGGAGATATTCAGATTGGCGAAGGTGTGTTTGGATTACGTCGCGCTTTTGCAGTGGCAGGTTCAAAAACCTTAGTTATGAGCCTGTGGCCAGTTCCTGACAAAGCTACGGCTCTGCTAATGGAGCGTTTCTTTGATAACTTGCAGTCTGGCATGGATCGGGCTGAGGCTCTACATTCTGCTCAGAATTATATACGCAACATTACTGTTAAAGAATTACGAAAATCTGCTTTAGGTTTGGAAGTATTAAAAACATTATTAGATGTAAGAGAATTAACCGTAGATAGCAAAATTAGTTGTCAAGAATATGACACCCCTCTAGAGCATCCTTTTTATTGGGGAGCTTGGATTTGTCAGGGAGAAACAGATCAGTTGGTGATTTAGTACAATATGGGATGCTCCTCAATAATTTCGTTTTATTTTAACACTTTTAAGGAATTATGAATTTTATATACTGTAGGCAAAATTTTAGTGTTCTTCGCATTATGAAAAGTATTTATACTGACGGTTCTATTTGCAGAAACATAACCTATGGTAGAAATGATATTTATTTCACCATTTGTTGACAAAATTCTGTAACCGTCTCGATTATTAATTCTGATGTTTTCAACTTTTAAAATACCTGTTACAAGTTCATTGGTACTGGTATAATATTTTAATCTATCTTTTAAAGACGCTGGTTCAATAGCAATATCTGTTTTGATAAAGCCATAAGGCCAAAATTCTGTAAACTTAGGTTGCTTATTAGTCACATATACATAATTATCATCAGCTTTGAAAAATAGCCATTTTGATGGGTAGCTTATGGAAATGGTTCTATTTAAAGTATAGGTTTTGAATTGAGAACGGATGTTTTGTTTAGTATTATTTATGTTGTTTGCTGCTATGGTTTTAGATATGTTAATAGTCTGATAAACTATTGGTGTTAATACCAATGTGCTGATTAATATTATGTTGGTGAGTTTCTGAAGTTTCATGTTATTTATCCTTTGACATTATTGAAATTTGTTTCAAAATTAGTACCATAACCATAACATCTGCTCAAAGTCTTTAATGCCGTCCATGATTCGGTAATATTTGGGATTGCCTTGAAATAACCAATATACTGATTATTTTTTGTGGTTTTTCCTCAAGGATTTGATGGTGTAGAAGGGGCGATCACTCTTATTTATCCGTGAAGTAAGCGATCGCTCTTATCCTTTTTTCCCTCAAGAACGGAATCCGGTAGAACGCCTGATACTGTATTTGCTGAATTAATGGCATGGTCATTACCTCTGATTGATGATTGATGCTGTTAGTGGTTCTGGTTTCCCTTGAGAATGGGGAGCGATCGCCTAATATCCCATCCTTTAATTTCCCTCAAGAACGAAATTTGGTAGAACCCCTGAAACTGTATTGACGTTAAGGGGGCGATCGCATTTAACTTTTAAATTGAAATTGACGATTAAAGTTTTTAATTACTTCGCATTAAATTAAATTGTTTTTCAGCAAAGTCTCCAGTGAAAGATATCATCTCTTTACCTATATCCTTTTTATAAATCCATATTCCATCTATCGAATCATCGTCCCGCCCTCTGAATCATTCTGACTGGATTCCAATGTAAATCATAATTTACTAACACCCCGGCATCTTGGAGGTTTTGACCTTCTGAAAGCACGTCTGTACAAATGAGAATATCAATTTGGTTTTCTAGTAGCGTGGCTAATTCTTCAGGACTTTTGGCATTGGCTTTAGGTGAAAAATGCTTGACTGTTTCTTCTCGCTGTTTAGCAGGACTGTCTCCAGTTAAAATTCTAATCACTTCCTTTAGACAGATATTAACGCTTGGATATTGATAAATAAGTCATTTTTAGGGGAAATTAAACACTGTAACTGCCAGGTGCTGTTGGC
>NZ_JAYGHC010000072.1:0-23043 GCF_034932285.1 Cronbergia sp. UHCC 0137 | reverse complement strand
CACGGCTTTAATTCAAAGGGTGAGTTGGTGGTTTAGAAAAATTGGTTTAGATTTTAAACCCTATGATTTACGTCATGCTTGGGCAATTCGAGCGCACATTTTAGGGATTCCGATTAAAGCTGCGGCGGATAATTTAGGTCATAGTGTGCAGATTCATACGAAAACTTATCAACGTTGGTTTTCTTTGGATATGCGGAAGTTGGCAATTAATCAGGCTTTGAGTAAACGAAATGAGGTTGAATTGATCAAGGATGAGAATACAGGGTTAAAAATGGAGAATGAGAGGTTGAAGATTGAGGTAGAGAAGTTGAGAATGGAAATGGTTTATAAACAGAGTTAAGTTTTATAGCTTTTAATTAACTTTTCATGGTAATAATGTAGGGTGCATCTACATAAATTATCAGAATAATTAATTGAAACAATTCACTCACCCTAACACTATTTAAATGCTTCGATTTGATCTGAATAAACATTAATTAGCTTGTGATCAATAACTAAAATCTCAATCTCCGTCCAAACTCTAGCTAAAAATGAATGAAATTCACGTTTCCGCATATTTCCAAAACGTAGATGCACTATTTTAGGTGGGAGCGAATCAACCATCATCCGATCAGAAAAATCCGAATCTTTAGTAACAATCACCAGTTCTTTTTCCTTTGCATACTCCCAGATTTGGGTATCACTTGGACTATTCCCTAAAATAGAAACATGAATAATGGGTAAAGATGGAGTAAATTGGATTTTAATAGGGAGATTTTCATCAAATAAAAACCCATTCATGCAATTTTTCTCACCTCGTAATGATTCCCCATCAATTTTGCTGCAAATTGGATGCAAGCATAAATATCTTCTCTTTCTAAAGATGGGTATTCTTCTAATACTTCCTCGATAGAATCACCTGCACCTAAAAATTCTATAATTGTTTGTACAGAAATTCGAGTGTTAGTAATAACAGGTCTGCCATTGCAAATGTCTGGATGAATAGTTATTCGCTTTTCCATAACGATTTTTCCTTTTTATAACCCTAGTTTTAAGTAACTAAGAATAATATTATTTTACATGGTTGTTAGCAAATTGTCATTATTTTTGAATATAATTTAAAATTTTGTATTAAGTTTCGTTAGTGAAAAATAGAAGTCAAAATGTATTAATAAGGATGAAAATACAGGGTTGAAAATGGAGAATGAAAGATTGAAGATTGAGGTGGAGAAGTTGAGGATGGAAATGGTTTATAAACGGAGTTAAGTTTGGTTAATCAAATTGACACAACCTCCATTTTCTGCATTCCTCATCATGTGAACTTTTAAATTTTCATGAAATACATATTGACGTATTGTATACGTTAGTGTTATGCTCAAGTAAATTACGCATAAATAAGTATATTATCAGGTTGTGACCTATGTATCTTAAAACAATCTTCATTCGCTTCTATAAATCCTTCAATGATGACTTCCTAAGAAAACAGGAAAATAGAGAACCTAAACCGTGGGAACTCATAGAAAAAAATTATTATCCCTACGTCGAAGTTCCTTTTGATTCTAAAATTACAACCATAGTTGGTGCAAATGAATCTGGAAAGTCTCACCTGTTAAGTGCTATTGAAAAGGCCATATCTGGAAAGAATAGATTTGGAGAAGAAATTAAACGTAGCGATTTCTGCCGCTATTCTCCTTTTTTTACGGTTAAACAAAACGAATTAAAATATCCTGATTTCGGTTCTGAATGGGGTCTTTCTGAAGCTGAATATAAAAGTATAAAAAAAATTATCAAAATTGATGATGATATCTGGTTTGACAGATTTTTGATATTTCGTAATAACATTCATGATTTAACTATCTATTTACCTGAAAAAAGACAATACAGACAATATAAACTTGAAGAAAATCAAAAAATTGAAGTGCAAAAACTACTTCCTAAGCCATTTAGAATTGAGTCTAGTATTGCGCTTCCATCAAGTGTTCCCATTAAAAAATTAGTTGAATTGGATCAAAAGGATTATGTGGGTAGTAGAAAATTTGAAGTTATAGATAGAGAACAAAGAAATATAATAGTAAATGCACTTGATACTTTTGATGATCCAGAATTAATATCTAAAATCCGTGGTTTTGATGGTAAACAAAGAGAAGAAATTGATCATGAAGCAGTTAAGCCAATTAAATCAATTATCTCAGCGATTAGTGAAGATAACTTTAATGATAAAGAAAAAGAAAAAAGAGAAAAAGGATTTAATTTAGCCTACAAATTAATCTGCAAAATTGCCCAAGTAGATAGGAACTCATTAATTGATTTATCTGAAGCAATTAAAGATGGATTAGAAGGCTATGCCAATGGGATAATTAAAAGGATTAACCAGCAATTAGCCATTAATTTAAACTTCCCGAACTATTGGGTTCAAGATCGAAACTTTTGTCTAAAAGTTATGGCTAGAGATTATGATTTAGTTTTTACCATAACAGATAGAACAGGAACGGAATATTCATTTAAGGAAAGAAGCCAAGGACTACGATATTTTCTTAGCTATTACATTGAGTATCGATCTCATGAACCCGATCCAAATAAAACTGAAATACTGTTGATGGATGAGCCAGATGCTTATCTTTCTAGTCAAGCACAACAAGACTTATTGAAAGTATTTGATTTATTTGCAAATCCCAAACCAGGATCACATTTAACTCGTCCAATTCAGGTAGTATACGTTACTCACTCTCCTTTTTTAATTGATAAAAATCATACCGAACGTATTCGGGTACTACAGAAAGGCAATGATGATGAAGGAACACGGGTAGTCAAAGATTTTGCCCAATGCCGTTATGAACCACTGAGGTCTTCAATTGGTCCTCATATTGGTGAAACAGTTTTTATTGGCAATTGTAATTTAATGGTTGAAGGTATTGGTGATCAAATTCTTATTGCTGGAGCAGCAACTTATCTTAGAAGCAAAGGTATATCTGACTTAGAAACTTTAGATTTAAACCAAATCACAATTGTTGATTCAGGAGGAGCTTCACAAACTCGCTATATGGTATATCTAGCTTGTGGAAGGCACGCAGAACAAATTGCAGTTATTGTTTTATTAGACAGTGATAAAAGTGGCAATGAGGCTAAACAGCAATTAATAGGTAAAAAGGGAGGCAAACATAGTAAAAGCTTGCTTAAAGAGAAGTTTATTCTTCAACTTGGTGATCTGAAAGGAGAATTTAAATTAGTATCTGAAAATGCAACAGAAAGACTTGAAATAGAAGATATTATTCCTTTGGAAATTTGTGTAGAAGCAACAAAGATGTATTTACGGGAGTTTCTTAAAATAAATGATAATGAACTTGAATTTTTAACTGAAAATTTAGTATCAAGTAAAATTGCTGGTCAAACTGTTCTTGATGCTATAGATGAAATTTTAAAAGACTATCCTGACTTAGTAGAAGACTCAAAAATCGGTGAAAATAAAGCTGGATTTGCGAGAAATGTTATTCAAGTAATAAATAAGTGGTCAAAACAAAAAAATCTCAATGAAAATCAGATTAATGCACTTAATATTTTTGAGCATAACTTCAAAACTTTGTTTAGAAAGTTAAACTCTATGCAGCGTAGCGCCCAGCAAAAATTAACAAACGAAAAACTGTCTCAAAAAATAGACCGTTTGAAGAAGGAGTTTATTACACTTCATCCTTCTTCTGCTATGCGTGAAGATGGGATTCGCTTACTTGAGGCCATTGGTGACATTCTGGAGGATAATAGAGACAAGGAATTAATGATAGAAATAGAAGCAATTGAGAAACAAATTCAAAATTTGCGTCGTGACTATAAGCTTGAGACTGATATGAATACAGCAATTGATGACTACCCTGGGTTTAAAAAAGGTTTAGAAACAATCAAGTATGCTGGGCTTTTAGCAAGTCAAGAAGAAACTATAGAAGAGGCTCAAGAAGAAACTGATAAAGAAATACAGATAGATAAAGATATTTTGGACAACCAATTATCTACTACTGTTGAAACGACAATTAGTGAAGATACTGATAATTCTCACCTTTCAAATAGAAGAAAAAGAAAATCTTAGCTAATATTATTAGTGCGATCGCACTCTTCCAAATCCCAAAGAGCGATCGCACCCTCCCAAATATCCAATGATAAAATCAAGAAAACTAAAGATAATCCACCAATAACATTGACGACATCTTCAGTTATATTAACGCTGTGATCGCATGGGAAGTGAGATAAATGAATGATAAAATTATCTCAGTGGTATCAATTAGTAAAGGAAAATGAATTTACCTCATTTGTAGAACTCCGGGAAATGTTTCCATCAGCAGATCAAGTTGGTAAATTAACAGTATTTAATATTGGTGGCAACAAAGTTAGACTCATTGCTGCAATTCATTACAACCGTCAAAAAATCTATATTCGTGCTGTGTTAACTCATCCAGAATACGATCAAGGAAAATGGAAAGAATAATGCAAAGTTTAAACATCAATCAAACTATCACTGCTTGGTCATCTATTGCCGAAAATGTTTTTGTCCCTCACACAGAAGCAGAATATGAATACTTAGTTAATATACTTGATTCTCTTATTGATCAAGTTGGTGAGGATGAAACCCATCCTCTCGCATCGCTTATGGAAGTAATTGGTGCATTAATTGAAAACTATGAAAATGAACATATTCCTGAGTTATTGTAATCTATAAAAATATGCTAGAAAAACTAATTACTCATAATTGCAAAAGCCATAAATCTATAGATGTGAAAATTGTATCTGATAAAAATTTCCAAAAAGTATAATCGGCGTTTTCAATCCATCTTGTGATACCAGTTTATCATCAGCAGTTTATTTATTTTTTAGCCTAGTGCGATCGCCATATTTAATCTAAAAAATTCTCTATAAAAAAGCTTTTATATTGAACATTCTTAATTTAACCCAAATCTCAAAGCCAAACAGAGTCAGACTATTACTACTTGCAGTTATCCACAAACAATGTTATTATTAAACATAATAAATTACATTTAGTCTAAAAATTTAACTCTCAAAATTCATCAATAAAAAAACCTGAAATTAACGCACTTTTCCAACAACATCACCAGGTTCGGAGTAATCCCAAGAGTGCATTTGACGGAAAGGAAGACCCATTTTTTGGAAGACATACTTCTCTTTCACACCAGAAGCAACTAAGTCTGGCTTCAATGCTTTGATAAATTCTTCAAATTCAAACGCGGTAACGTCGTCATAAACGATAGTTCCGTTTTCAATGTAGTGAGTGGTACGTTTGTAGTCGTCATTATGAGCGAACTCATAACCAGTACCAATCATCTTCATTCCCAAATCTTGGAAAGCGGGAACAACGTGACGGGGACGTAGACCACCAACCATCATTGCTACAGTCTTACCTTCCAAACGGGGGCGATATTTAGAAACGATCGCATCCATGGTAGGTTGATATTTAGCAATTACTTTCTCAGCATTGGCTTGAATCTTCCCGTCAAACTTAGAAGCGATTTCCCGTAAAGAAGCAGCAATCTTGGTAGGACCGAAGAAATTATATTCTAACCAGGGTAGATAAAAATCGGTAAGCTGAAACCCTTATATATCAACAGTTATAGCTCTATGGAGTTTCTATGGCTTAAATATGTCTTAAATATAGTTTTTTATTTAGTCTAAACCCCTTATTTATCGTTGTTTTGCATGATTATCGAATTATCAACCAAAAATAAATTTTCTACTCGTCTTTCTTAAAGGAGAAAACGACACAGTAAATGAGTCACACTACACACTAATGCCGCAAAGCTTTCAAAATTTTATTAAGAATCCGTGTTAGGAGGTGAGGTCTATCACCCCCTGACAGGAATTAGTAAGGATACTTAAATTAACAGCAACCCAGTAGAGGGCGATCGCTCTCCTTGGGTGATCAGGGGGTGATCACCTCTTGATCACCCCGGTGATCACCCCCGGACTCCTTGCTGTGTGGTGCTTCTAGGCAAAGGTGATCACTTGATCGCGGTTTTGGCTCTAAATTTTTTTCTTCCTCTGAATTTTTAAAATGGCTGTTTTTGGTGATCACCTGATCACCTTTGGCTGTATCGCTTGCTGTGACATCATCTTGGGGGTGATCACTTGAGGTGATCACTGGGTGATCAGGGGTGATCACCCTCACCCCCTGACAGTAATTAGTAATGATGTATCCATAACCGGATTACCAAGTACAGCAAGGCTTTCAAGTTTTTCATGCCATCAAAATTTAATTGACTGAAAATTAGTCAGTTTATTTGTACTATCAACTTAATTGACTGAAAATTAGTCAGTTTATTGTACTATCAACTTAATTGACTAAAATTGACTAAAATTGACTAATTTCTAGATGCTACTGTTCTTCTCTTTAACCCAAGATTCAATTTCTTCCTTGAAGTAGCCTACCAATCCGAACATATCATCTTCCCATTCCTCGTAGTTTGCAATATGTGTGCAAAACACACCTGAGTAGATGCTTGGGTACTTGTCTTTGAGAAACTCTTCAATTAGTGACTGGTTTAACAGATACCACTGACAATGTATTCCCTTACGTTCTTCGTGCGCTAATCCAAACTTTTTCTGCAAACGAGCGAATCTCTCTGCACTGTACTCTTTAAAAAGAATGGCATATTCATCGCCATAGTCTATCTCTTTACCTTCCCAGTCCCAATCTTTTCCCTCAAGGAAACTGTACCGCTCCTGGACTGCTTCATTGATGATTTCCAGCCCTTCAATAGTTTCCTGCCTTGAGGCAATATCAGCAGCGAGATGTGGATCGGCGGTGACGTATCTAACGAACGTCTCGGCCACATAGTTAGCGAAATTTGGATCAAGGTAGCTGGCAAGATGAACCGCCATGATGGGGTGAATCCATGTAGTAGAGCCACGCCCTTGACCAATAGTACAAATAAGCTGACTAACTTCTAGACTATTTTTTTCTGAAAGTACCTGAAGTCTTGCTTTTGTCTCTGGTAATTGCTTCCAATTATTCAGGCGATAACCGAAAATCTTGCACCACTTAGTAGCGTTGACGTACCCATCATCTCGCTGTGCATCTTGCACTAACTCTCCAAACTTCTGTGTTTCTGACATATGTTAAACTCCTGATAAATTGATTTCCTTAATCAAAGCGTCAATTGCTTTACCTGCGGTTGACTGCCTTCCTACTTTCAGTTTTTTCAATACTTTGTCGCGCGCCGCCTCAAAATCTATTTCTTGCCTGAGAGATTGGGTGTTATCTCTCAAGCGGCTAACTCCCCCAGGCGTTCATTTAAATCCTGCTTAACTTCTGCGATCGCACTTGCTACTTCCCGCTTAACCAATGATTGCCCAATTCCTGCGATCGCACTTACTACTTCCCGCTTAACCATTGCTTGCCCAATTCCTGCGATCGCATTTGCCACTTCCTGATTAACCAAGTCCTGGATGTCTACATTGTCTACAGCTATGTCAGCAGCCGTAGATGTAGCTAGAATACGCTCCACTTCCTGATTAATATCCTGCCTAACTTCTGCGATCGCACTTTCCACTTCCCGCTTAACCAGGTTCTGGATGTCTACGGCTCCCGTTATTCTTTTAGGAAGTGATAGAGACGCTGAGAATCCCAATGACTCTGTTAAAACTCTTTGAGCTGTCTGATTTAGTGTTTCATTTTCCAAGCCTTGAGACTCCAATGCTTCTACCACTTCATCGGGTAGGCGAAACGAAAATGCCTTGCTGACCATAATACTCCTGTATTCAACTGATTACAGTTTATCAGGTTTTATATTTTTTGTCTACAACACTGTTGACATTGTATTCAGTTAAAGGTTATCCTGTTTGCATACAACTGAATACAGTTCAATGAGTAAGGTTGTAGCGAGTAAGTTCGTAATGTCGCATCGCTGCCTACAATACTGTTGACAATGTATTCAGTTAAAGGTTATCCTGTTTGCATACAACTGAATACAGTCGAATGAGTAAGGTTGTAGCGAGTAAGTTCGTAACGTCGCATCGCTGCTTACAATACCGATTGATATTTAAGTGAAGCGTACGCTTTAAAATGCCCAGCGAGAGAGAGATCACCTCCTCGCTGGGACGGATTCACCCAATCACAGTAACTGATTAGGAGCAATAAAATGTTAGCATCCAACCAGCCCTTATGGGTATCAGATTCTCGCGCCCAATTTTGGCGGCTGCGGGTCACAAAGGAATTTACCAAACCAAAATACTATATTGGACAAACCGTGCTGCACAGAATGAAAAAAAGGAACGGAGAAATATTACATCCTGTTCATATAATTGGTCTTTGGTGGACGCGCTACAACTGGATGTACTGCATTAAACTACCAGAAGATCACCCAGAGTGGATATTTGAAGACCATGAATGGATAGAAGTTGAAGAATCGCAAATAGAAGAAATGTAGCATCACCCAGAAAGTACCTCAGAGACTTGCTTTCGTGTCAAAGCTTGTCTTAGATACTCATTTTCAGCCTTCAACCTAGCATTTTCATCCTTCAAAGTTTCGTCATCATCTCTACGTTCAACAGCCTGTTTAATTACCTTTTTTCTGTTGTCCAAACTAAACCACTTCTGGTAAATTTCCGTGTGAATTTCCACCGAATGACCCAAATTATCAGCAGCAGCCTTAATTGGAACTCCCATAATATGCGCTCTAATTGCCCAGGCATGGCGCAAATCATAAGGGGTAAAAGGAACTTGCACACGTCTAAACCACGACGAACAATTAACCCTGATAATGTTGATATCACTAAAACTGGTTCTACCTTCAGTTTGAGACTTCAACATTATTAACCTGTCTGCATTCTTTAAATCAAACAACTCAACCCATTCAGGATGCAGGGGTAAAGCCTCCCTGTGTCCTGTTTTAGTTTCCTTATCAACCTTCCAAGTATTATCCTTATTCGCATCACTCAACCACCAATCAATCGCCGGATTAACAAACAATTCCCTCGGTCGTAAACCATAGGTAGCCAACATCCCATATACCCATTCCCACAACTTCCAACTATCAACACATTTTTTCTTAATAGTCGCCCGTCTAGCCAACGAATAATTATGGAAAAATTGATAGCACTTGACCACATCATCATCAGTAGGGATATCTCTAACCTGTACCTCTGGACGCTTATTCTTAATTCCTTCAAAACTAAAACACTCTAATTTTAAAGTTGACTTCAAAACCTTTAAAGTTTTAATAGTGCTGTGCTTGGCATGATCACCTAAAACACTTAACCTCTGATTTATTGCATCTTGAGATAGCAGTGTATCAGACCCAATGTACCTCTTTAGATATTCCTGATAATAAAAAAAGGTATGTTTGCTCTTTTCCGTTAACTTGTGAGTTTTAAAATATTCAGTTTCAAAATCCTTCAATATCTCACCAACTGTTTTAGGTAAATCATTCTTGTTGATTTTTCCTAAATATTTATCAGTCCATTCAAACTGCTTCCGAGCAATCAGCTTACCTAACTCGTGTGCTTCTTCCTCTGCGGTCAGCAGTCCATCCAAATTCGCTGGGATATTCAAAGAAATCTTATACTGCTTGACCCCTTTACCGTTGGTATCAACATCGCCCGGTTTCAATGGTAACGATGCCTGCAACTGGATAGTGTCCCCAGACCCGCTCAAAACCAAACCTACCTTAGTCTTACCAGCCTTCAACCGAGCCTTAGCATCTACAAAGCCCTTGTCAAACTTCTGCTGCAAATGTTGCCGAGTAGCCTTCATGTGTTTTTGATTCCCTAGATAGCTGCCATCGGTAGATGCTGGCGGCGTGAAATCGCCAAAATTGTCCTCAGTCCCTGTTTTTATCATGGCTTAAATATGTCTTAAATTTCAGTCCATTTAGAACAGTGCGCGGGGCGAACAAAGTTAGACCTGGACTAAATTTGGGTATCTTCAACAATTAAATCATACTTTGTACAGGGTATACCATAAGCTTCTTCCATGTGACGGCTGATGTAGTTCATCGAGCGGTAACAGTGGATGAGGTTCATCTTCACGTTGGGGGTCATCAACATTTCGTTGATTGTACCGTCACCAGACCACTGAGCCACAACACGCAAACCGATTTCTTCTAATAAAATCCGGCTCGCCCAAGCATCACCACCGATGTTATAGTCACCGATAATGGCTACATCATAAGGAGTAGACTCAAACTTGAGTGTACCATCTTTCTTAGCTTGATCGGCTCTGGGGAATACCCAGTCACGAATCATGTCGTTAGCGATGTGGTGTCCTAAAGACTGAGACACACCACGGAAACCTTCGCAACGGACAGGAATAACTGGCTTACCAATAGTTTTAGATGTCTTCTTAGCTACTGCTTCGATGTCATCCCCAATTAGACCAATGGGACATTCAGATTGAATAGAAACACCACGGTTTAAAGGGAATAATACGTCTAATTCTTCAATTAACTTGATGAGTTTCTTGTCACCACCGAAAACGATATCCCGTTCTTGGAAGTCGGAGGTGAAGTGCATGGTACCAAAGGTATCAATACCTGTTGTACCAATGTAGTAGTTACGACGACCAGACCAAGACCAATAACCGCAACCTACTGGACCGTGGCTGATGTGGATCATGTCCTTAATAGGACCCCAAACCACACCTTTAGAACCTGCGTAAGCACAACCACGAGCGGTCATTACACCGGGAAGGGACTTGATGTTAGATTTAACACCACAATCTGCCTTACCTTCTTCAAATACGTTTAAGTGCTTCTCGCGCTTTTTAGCAGCTTTTTCGGGATAAGCTTTCAGAACTTCTTTAACTAGTTCTTTTCTTTGTTCAACAATCTTCTTGTCATCGGGAGGAGTCATATTCTATCTCTCTTGCTCCTAAGGAACGGGGAATAGGGATTGGGGACATGATGTCCCCTGTGGGGGTAGAGGAAATATTGGTCAAAGGTGAGAGCTTGTGATGTGTGGCTCTCTGCCTTTTTTAGCAATGGACTATACTGCTTTACCAACTAATTTAGCAGCATTTTCTTCGCTTTCCAGAATACCAAATTCAATCAACAATTCTTCCAACTCTTCCATTTCGATTGGTGTGGGGATGGCGAGGTTGGTGTTGTCGATGATTTTTCTAGCTAGGGCGCGGTATTCGTTAGCTTGGTTGCTTTCTGGTGCATATTCGTTCACTGTCATCCGACGTAATTCAGCGTGTTGAACGATGTTGTCACGGGGAACGTAGTGAATCATTTGAGTGTTCAACCGACTAGCCAAGGTTTCGATCAATTCGATTTCCCGGTCAGTGTTACGGCTATTACAAATCAAACCACCCAAACGTACTCCACCACTGTGAGCATATTTGAGAACACCACGAGCAATGTTGTTTGCAGCATACATCGCCATCATTTCACCAGAGGTAACGATGTAGATTTCTTGTGCTTTACCTTCACGGGAAAGAGTAAGAATATGATTTTAATAGCCTGAAAATGTTTATTTTCAACTATGTTTGCCGTAATCATTGTCTTAGATAAACAGTTTTTTTATTAGGGTAAATCTAGGGTATGGACAGAACACAGGAAGCATTTGCCAATTTTCACCAAACAGCGATCTACAGATGGGGGATATTTAGGCAGAATGCAAGCAGTAGAAAATCAAGAGAGTCATCTAACGGCAAAATTAGTAACAGAATTAAAGGCAATTAATGCTAGGCTAAGAGCGGCTAGGGTGAGTGTTACTGTCAGAAACTCTGGTAATACATTGCAGTTGAGAACTACCCTACCTATTAAACCAGGTGATATTGATAAAAACGGTATCGGCACAAAGCAATATGATATTTCTTTGGGGATACCATTTAGTTTTGATGGGTTAAATACTGCGGAAGAAGAGGCTAATGAATTAGGAAAATTGATCGCTAGAAAACAATTTGTCTGGACTGATAAATATTTAGGCAAAACTAGATTTAAAGCTAAATTAATAACTATAGGAGAGTTGATTAATGAGTTTGAGAAAAACTATTTCCAAACTAGAAAACGTACTCTTAAAAGTGATAATACTTTCAATAGTTATTTCTATATTGCTAAAACCCATTTGCCAAAGGATAAAATAGCGATCGCTACTAATTTCATAGATGCTGTAAAGGACTGCACTTCATCGGATAGTGTAAAAAATGAACTAATTAAGGTAATTAGAGTTTTGTGTAAATGTTCTGGTTTAGAAGTTCCAGAATTGAGTAATTTAAAAATTAAGGCTATTTCTAAACGGCGTGATATACCCACTGATGCAGAGATAGAACAGGAATATTTTAAGTTTGAAACCTATGCTATTAAACGTCCCAGTAAGTTGACAACTAGGGAAGATAGAAATAACTGGAAACTTTGGCGTTGGGTCTATGGAATGTTAGCGACTTATGGATTAAGACCAATTGAAATTTTTGTTAATCCTGATATAAATTGGTGGTTATCATCAGAAAATACGATGAATACCTGGCGTGTAAATGAAGAATGTAAAACTGGAGAAAGGGAAGCTTTACCATTATATCCGCGTTGGGTGGAAACTTTTAGTTTAAAAACTGATTCAGAAGCGATTGAGTTATTAAAGGCGAAAATTAAAGATAAAGTTACGAGTAGAGAAATAAATTCTGCACGACATGGTACAGATAGATGGTTTAGATTTGTGGGAATTCCTTTTCAACCCTATGATTTACGGCATGGTTGGGCAATTAGAGCGCATTTAATGGGCATTCCAATTAAAGCTGCTGCTGATAATTTGGGTCATTCTGTGAATATGCACACATCCATTTATCAAAAGTGGTTTAGTTTAGAAAATCGCAAGGTTGCAATTGAGCAAGCAATTAAGCAAAAATCGAAAACAGAAGATTTACAAGATATGGTGATTAAGCTGGAACAGGAAAATGAGAGGTTGAGAATAGACAATGAAAGATTAAGGTTGCAGATAGCAAATCAAGATTTGATGAAAATGATTAATTAAATGTTTTTCTGTTGTCTGTTTGATGTTGGGTTTCTTTCCGTCAACCCAACCTACGGTATAATAGATTTAAGATAAAATTTTTAGGAATGGAATGTTATAAATTATGCCTTATAGTCAGTTTACATCTATTGGTAAGGTTAAAGAGGCTTTCGGGTTAAAAACGCAAGAAGGTGGGCGTTTTATTCCTGCTATCGAAAAGATTGAAGTATCTGCTACACTCAAAGCATATCTTGAGGAAAGTATACCAATTTCTTCTTCTGCTAGTGAAAAATCCCGTTCTGAAGGGATTATTTACCCTGTATTATTAGAAGTTAGAAAAATATTAACTCGGCAAGTTAGTTTATTTTCTGGTGAAGATTTTACGGTTGATGAGTCAGTTGGACTTAATGGAATGTGTGATTTTCTGTTAAGTCGTTCTCCTGAAGTTTTAGAAATTGAAGCCCCAGTAATTGTGATTGTTGAAGCAAAAAAGGCTGATTTAAGAACTGGGTTTGGACAATGTATTGCAGAGATGGTGGCAGCGCAGAGATTTAATGCTGCTAAAAATCGTCCAGTTTCAGTTATTTATGGTTCTATTACCAGTGGTACACAATGGCGTTTTCTGAAGTTGGAAAATGATCTTGTGACTATTGATTTAATGGATTATGCTCTCCCACCTGTGGAAGAAATCTTGGGTATGTTAGTTTGGATGATGCAAAATGGGGGGTAATTCAGCAATTAAAAATTACTTCCCAATAGTTAATCTATATCCTCGAGTTCAGGAATATGTTCAGTTTCATAATTTTCAATTAACACGCCGATGACTTCCATGAGGGATGCAAGCGGATGACTTTCATCTTCACCAACTTGATCTATAAGAGAATCTAGTATATTAACTAAGTGTTCATATTCCTCTTCTGTGTGAGGAACAAAGACATTTTCGCCAATGGATGACCAAGCATTAATGGTTTATTCAAGTATCATATTTAAGCAGGAGTTTTATAAAGAGAACGAGTAAAGTTCAAAACCTGTTTTTGTCTATCTTCTGGCAAGGCTTGTAGCATAGCAGAAACACGATCAGCTAGAGATACCCAAGACTGGGTTTCGCTCTTCCAAACCACAATAAAATTCTCAGGCATCAAAGCTAAGATAGCAAGGGCTTCTCCTTCAGAATTGACAAATTCTACCTCATAAGCGCGATCGTCATATTCCTCAACAATCGTGCCAAGTTCACCAGCTTGAATTTCTAACTCTGGTAAATCAATTAAAAGTTCAACAACATCAAATAGTTTAGGCTTACTCATTTCCGTCTCCGAATGTATTATGTACCTAAATACTAAATACTAAATACTAAATACATTATAAATCACTCTCCATAAACCACATACCCCAAATGCGATAGCGTTCACGTAGTGTTCCGCAGGAAAGCGCTCCGTAGGAATCGCGTAGCTTAACCTCCAAATTCTTCAAATACAGCCCTTAAATCTCTTTTTCCATAAACGACACGGACAATTTCAATTCCATTTTCCAAAGGATAATAAAAAACAATATAATCATTAACTATAAAACCACGTAAATCAGATGCAACCCAAGCATAGTCTTTTCCCATGTTTGGAAAACTAGAGACTAACTTACATTTTTCCCTAATATTATCAAAGAGTTGACTTGCTGCGTTGATATTTGTTTGACCGATAAATTCACAAATTTCATTAAGGTCTTTAACTGCAAGTTTAGAGAAAAAATAAGTATTCATTATTGAGATTGTTCCATTTGCTTTAACTTTTCTTGTAGTTGTTGAAAAACTAATTCACCTTCTATTACTTCACCTTGACGAAGTTGTTCTGTTCCTTCTGCAATTTTTTGTCTTAATTCACTGAGTTGCTTTTCTTTTTCATCATGTTGTTCTAAAAGTCGAAAAGCTACAGATAATAGTTCATCAATGTTTTTGTATTTACCTTCTTGTAATTTTTCAAGAATGTATTTTTCTTGATATGGCTTGACTGCAATTTGCATTTTTATCTCCTTCTATTTGAATTAATAACAGTTATCAAAAATATATCCTCAATATTAATTGAGCATTAAATCATTTACTTTTAAACCTACAACAATTGAGTTTTTCATTAATCACGATCTCCATTAATGGGTAAAGAACGAATCCGAACCCGATCACGATCAAAAATAATAATACTACCTGATTAAATACTTTCTTCTAGGTTAGGAAGATTTTTTAGCAAAATTTGTAACTGTTGTTCAGGACGGCGATCGCTATTTCTCCTAAATAAAATTACCGATGGTTTAACCTCTTGTCGCAGTGCCAATAAAGTACCAAAATCCGTATATGCTGAAATAACTGTACGATTTTCTTGTGTAGCAATTTCAAATATTTCAACATCTTCAGATGCTTGCATATCATAATCACGAACATGGACGCAATCAAAACCCGCTTGTTGTAATCCTTTAGAAATTATTGGAGATAAAGCATTATCAATTATAAATTTCATGCAGTTAATAAGGGTAATTCTCTTTCTCTGACGGCTTGCGCGGCATAATATAAAGCTTCCTGAAGATCCTCTATTTCTAAATCAGGATATGCGGCTAAAATTTCCTGATCTCTCATTCCTTCAGCAAACATACCCACCACAGTAGCAACAGGAATCCGTAACCCACGAATACAAGGGACTCCTCCCATTTTATTGGGATTAATTGTAATTCTTGTAAATTTCATGGTTAATTGCTCTCCTAACGATGCTTAATTAATATATTAACACTCACTCTGAGCGATAGCGAAGCGCTCCGTAGGAATCGCGTAACTCACCGCAGGTATCGCTCTCAAACCTACAATACCGGAAATGCGATCGCGAAGCGCTCCGTAGGAATCGCGTAGCTCACTACAGGTATCACACTTTATAAAACACAACATCTTCGCCGAATTAATGTTAGTCTAAGAAAAAACAGTCAACATAATTAATGCTATGACCATAAACATTAACGTTGAACTTCCCAATGATGTTTTTTCAGCACTTCGCAGTAACCCAGAAACTTTTGTGAAAGAAATGCGATTAGCTGCTGCTGTGAAATGGTATGAAGTTGGTATGATTTCCCAATCTAAAGCTTCTGAAATTGCAGGAGTGAGCCGTCAACAATTTTTAGAAGCACTTAATCGCTATAATGTTTCTCCCTTTCAAGTCACTCCTGAAGAGTTAGCTGAGGAGTTAGCGCGTGAATAGAAAATGGGTGGTGAATAGTTCACCATTAATTGTATTAACTAAAATTAATCAGGTTCATCTACTTTCAGAACTTTGTCATAAGTTGATTATTCCTAGTGGTGTTGTCCAAGAAATCAGTGTTGCAAATGCGATCACACTTACTTAACGTTCTCAAAGAAATTTGCTTTTTTCATAAATCTTCTGGTTTTAATCCTGTTTTTTTAGCTATCCGAGAAAGCATTTTTGATCCAATTTCATCACTATCCCGAAATGCAAATACATAATCTTCCCATCTTTCTCGTTCTAAGATTTTATGCGATCCTGTTTGTCGTTTAACACTCCATCCAATTTTCTCTAATGCTGCTAATACTTTTTTCGCTTTTGTAGATGACCACTGGCTCATATTCTCATCCTCTATGCTGCAATAAAAGTGAGACTTGTTAGCCCTAAGTTAATTTCTCCATGTTCCAGTTTATCAGCAATCACTCGCAAAGCTAAAGCTTGCACATTAGATATTGCTTGTTGTTGAGTCGAACCATAAGCTAAAACACCAGGAATTTCTAAAATTTCTGCTATCCAACGTCCATCTTCTTCTTGCTCAACTTCAATAGTGAAGCAATTAGATATTGAGTTTTGCATTATATCAACTCCATACGATTCAACTTTGATTGTCATGGTTGAACAACTAATTTAATTTCAACAATTTTAGCATCTCTCAAATCACAACACCGGAAATGCGATCGCGTAACTCACCGCAGGTATCGCTCTCTCCACAAAAAAACATTACTGAAAAATATAAATATACTTTTTTATTGATATTCCTTCCACACCAAAAAACCACGACTTAATATTTTTATCATTTACACCTTGACAAATTTCATATATTTATGTATCATAAGATATGATGACTTTATATAGCATTTTTTTGATGCGGTACTTGCAAGCTAACAAAATCTATCACGGTAGGTCAGAACTAAAAATGCTCGAAATTGAGCCTAGTAGTGTTGCACTTAGTGTATGGTCTCCTCCGTACTTTGTAGGTAAACAGTATGAAAAAGGAGAGACTTTTGAATCTTGGCAAACAATATTGAAAAAAGTTATTGAAAATCATGCATTAGTATTAAAGCCAGGTGGGTTTCTTGTTATCAACATAGCAGATATTTTATGTTTTAAGGATGAAAATATACCTCGAATACAAGCCCTAAACATCTCACACCAAAAATGCAAAGTAACAAGAGAAATGGTTCTGGAAACTCGTCAAAAATATCCCCATTACACTCGTTATCAATTAGCAGAATTACTTGGCTGTAGTGAGCAAACAATTGATCGTCGATTAAATGGAAACAACATCCGTGGAGGTAAGTACCTGACTCAAACAAGAGTTAAATTAGTTAGTCATTATCTAGAAAAGTACGCTTATAATATAGGAATATATTTGTATGATAAGCGTATTTGGGCAAAAGATCCATGTTGGGCAAATAGTCAATGGACAACCAATAGTTTAAAAGCTGTAAGTGAATACGAAGACTTATATATTTTTTGGAAGCCAGGAGAGTATGTAATTGATAGAAGTAAATTGTCAAATCAAGAATGGAAAGAATGGGGATCTAGAGGTATTTGGTTCATAAATAGTGTCAGAGTAAATAATGACCACGAAGCTAAGTTTCCAGAAGAGTTAGCTACAAGAATTATACGCTTATTCAGTGCCAAGGGAGACTTAGTAATAGATCCGTTTATGGGTAGTGGTACTACTGCTATAGCCGCAATTAAGACAGATAGAAAATATATAGGTATAGAAAAAGAACTATCTTATGTCACCTTAGCTGAAAAGCGTATCCAAGAAACTACATTTGTACAGACGACACTAAACTTTGCCTCATTCACATAGGATTTCTTACAGAAGTGTGGTGATATGCAACAGAACTTTACAGTTTTTGTGTTTTACCCGGAAAACAATGCTTATCTATTAAGAATAGATCATTAAGCACTCAAATTTAGTATCACCAATGCCAATGCACAACTTGAGGAACATCCTCAAAATCTTAACATTCAACACTTTTGATTTCTTGAAATCTCCAGTTATCTATACCTCTGAGAATTTTAAAGCTAACTCGACAACGCACTTTTAGAGGATTCTTGGTTTTATCGTCTTTACCAGGAAAAAATAATTGAGGATGATGAGCTAAATAGTGTGGATTTTCATGCAAAAGTAAGCCATTTGGAACTGTAGCAACACTAATTCTTTGAAGTGGCTGACCTCCATCCTGAGAATTTTTTTTAAGTGATAACATTTTGTAGACAGGTTTTAGAATAATGATTACAACTGGTACAATAGTTTTATCACTCAATACATAAAATGGCGGAACACTACAATGAAATAAGTGACTTGCTTTACTCCCTCTTGCAACTATTACATCATTTTGAATGCCGTTATCAACATCATCCCATTTTCCACTACCAGAAATTTGGTTATGTGACATTACAGCATGATCTTGATCGTCTCTAGGTCCGACAGACTTAATATCAAGAAATAACCAGCATTTATCTGTCAAGCCATTTGTAATATGGTGAATTTCATTATTTTGTAATACCAATCTTACGTCTGACCCTGTAGGTAAACCTACGTCTCGAATACCAAAATATTCTGCCATAAGTCTTGGAATTTTATCTCCAATGGCGTGTTCACCAACTTCTATCCAAGGGTATTGATCACCTATAGGTTGTCTTCCTCTTTCTTCTGGTGGATAGTTTTGCCAAAAAGGATACAAGTAACTGGCTTCGTTATAATCTTCAACTATTTGTTGAATACTTTTATTAATCATTTCATACAATTTTGAAGTTATAAATTTTTCTAACTTTATCAGTATATGATGATTGTTAATAAAGTATCTTCTTGCATCTTGATAAATAAAGTATTGAAAATCTCTACAATCATTAAACATCAGAATTTTCTTCCAGTAAATCTTGTGGGGACACACCTAAACTTTCAGCAAGTTTTTCTAGAGTTTGTAATGTAATATTACGTTCACTTCTTTCAATAGCACCAATATAGGTTCTATGCAATCCACATTTTCCAGCTAAATCTTCTTGGGATATGCCAATTTTTTTTCTTAGCCTTCTTAAATTGGAAGCTACAACTCGATTCAGTCCCAGAAATTGCTTGACCATCCAAATTCATAGATAAAAAATTATAATCTTGTGCTTATTATTCAGAATAATAAGTCCACGCTACTTTTATGGCTACAGACTATATATAGCAATAGAGATAATAAAAATACAGAAGCCAAAGTCAATTACCAATCAGTAGCCCATTTATCAAAAATCATGTATTCCTATTGACACTAGGGACAAAATAGGGTAAACAAAAGAAAAAAACAAAACAAATTGCCCATTTTCCCAAAAATTCCCAGGGCAAAATTAGGGCAACATAAAAACAAAAACTTAACTCAATTGCATAATCAAAACCTTAGCCAACATAGCTTAATCTTCACGGATAGGCATAGCAAAACCACCGCATACAACGTCACCTAATACGTCGTAAGATACGAAATCTAAGTCTTGGTAAGCACCATTTTCTTCTAAGAAGTTAATAGCGGTGATAATACCACGACCGGCGCAACCTACACCGGGTTCTGGACCACCAGATTCCACGCACTTAACGTCGCGGAAACCTTTGAGCATTACTTCATGAAGTTCTAAATCTTCAACAGCACCTCTTTCAGCAGCCAAGTGAAGAACGGTGGTTTGAGCTTTGGAGTGGAGCATCAAACGGGTAGAGTTATATTAACAATATGGACAATATGGGGAATAACTATGAAAGCAGGTTATGTGAGGGTTAGTACCCGTGAACAGGATGAAGGTAATGCTTTGGAGCAACAAACAGCACGGGTAGAAAAGGCAGGTGCAATGATCATCTTCTCAGACGTTGAGTCTGGCCGCAGCGACAAGAGGAAAGAATTTAATAAAATGATTGCTCAGTGCAAACAGGGCAAGATCAACGAAGTCATCTGCACTAGAATTGACCGACTAGGACGCAGCGTGGTAGGGATTCACAAGGCGATCGCTATCTTTGAGGAATACAAGGTTAAACTCACGGTTTTGGATGCCCCTGTTGACCCATCCTCCCCCTTTGGGTGGTTTTCTGTGAATCAGATGGCTGGTTTGGCTGAATTTGAATCTAGGCTACTCGCTAATCGTATCAAAAATGGCATGAACTTTTTTAGAGAACAGAAAAAGGCTTCTCCCCGTCCACCTTTTGGGTATTGTCGAGTTGATGAAAAGTATGCTCCTGATTTATCTGAGATTAATGGAATTAGTAAATGGGCGATCGCTCATAAGATGATTGAATATTTCCTCGATGATGGGGCTACATTGAGACGCACGGCTCAATATTTACTGCAAACTTATGATCAAAGGTGGACTGCTGCTGGATTACGTTACTGGCTCTTAAATCCTGTACTAAGAGGCTGTACAGCTTATAATATCAAAGACAATTTAAATAAACCTGATAACTGGGATATTCATGAAAATACTCACCAACCGTTGATTACTAAAGATATATTTAAACGCATAGTTGGAAAACTTGACGAAAATAAATTTAGGTACAGTTACGGCAGGGACAAAAAGGAAACAGAGATTTTCCCACTAGCGGGGCAGATTATTTGCGCTGATTGCGGCTACAAATGCTTTTGTAAGAAACGAAACTCAAAATATAGAGTTCGCTGCAAAAAACATGAAAACATGGGAAATAATTTCTGTAGTAATAGAATTAGCACCTATCTACCAAATATTATATCTGCGGTGGATAAGTCCTTAGTAGAACGACACAGGGAGATTAAGGAATATGCAATTACAAATTCAAATATTGAGACACAGGATAGCCCTGAATTGATTGCTAGGCAAGAGCAACTAAAGGCACTTAGACTTTTACCTAAAAGCTCAATTATTCAAGATGCTATTGACCAAACAATTTTAGAGATGAATAAAATCAAACAAAAAGAAACCGTAGTCAACCAAATTAACACTCAACTATTTGATATTCTTTCGTTTTGTTGCAGCAATATTAATTTTTGGGATGAAACACCCTGGACGGATAAATCTTTAATATATAAAGAATTAGTTGATTATGTGAAAGTTGCCAATGGTGAAATAAAGGAAGTTAAGCTGCGAGTTTAAGCAGTCCTTGAAGTTCTGTCTCAAATTCTTTTTCTGATAATGTCATTAATCGCTTTCTTGTACAAGGCGATAAATGACGAATTCTATACCATTTTGCAGAAGTACGAATCAATACTTGTGTTGCTGTTTCTTTCATCTTATCTACCGTGAAGCGTTGTAATTAGTTTATCGGCTTTTGATGTTTTTGTCTGTTCATTTCAAACAAATCCCCCGTATATAGGGGAACACAATACCGATTCTGTAGGAATCTCAAATAACATAATTTGTTTTCGGCGAAACAAGATGAGAATACTGCTCCTAGATAATATGCTGAAGGTTCAATCTACTATTTGATTGTAAAACACTTCTTTGTTATATTCAAGGATTTTGATATTGTACAAAACATCAGCATCTAGCAAAACAGGCTTGTTCGCTAAGTGTATCAATCATCTTTTTTTAGCTTTGAAACTAATTCTGGGGAACAATAAATTGTAATTTTTACTTTTGTCATTATTGCTTCTAGTAAATCTTATAAATGTTCATCAATATTCTAATAAATTCAGAGATATTCTGAACATTTCATATTATAATATATTTATTGATTCTACTAATTAATAAACTCTCGAAGTTAGTACAAATAACCGCGAGAGACGACCGTTCCCTACAACTTATGCTTGTAAGAGGTTAAACTATGATACGCTCTAAAGACATTCAAATCACGCCCATGCACCCCAGAGATTTCGTGAAACTCTATGGACGTGAATTTGCGGTTAGGGTTTCCGGCTACGCACCAGATACTTTAAGTAAGTACACGTCAAGAGAAACATCAAAACGACATATACCCCCTAGAGAAGCCGTTTTAAACCATTTTGGACTACTTCACATAATTATCTCTCAAAGGACAAACGCTCTACAACTGCCAAAATGACGTTTATCAATCAACTAAAAGCCAAATAGACACTACCTGCCAAGTGCGGGTTTTTTTATGATTGGGAAAGTTAACGGAAACCTTTCGGAAACCTTTCGGAAAGCATTTCGGAAACCTTACGAAAAGAGGAACAATGAACCAACTTACAGATACACCTCTTTCAAGTTCGGCGATCGCTGAATTTCTAAGAGTCAGCAAACCCACAATTTCTCAGTATTACAAGAAAATCAGACACGCTTACTACTGGATGTCTGATAGCGATTTTATAGTGGGCAGTCGGAATAAAAGGGCTTATACAGGCTTTTGTGTACAACAAATGGAGCAACTTAGTTCTTCCCTAAACCATGAACAATGGATTTTGGACGTACAAAAACAGAAGCCTAACGAAGAAATATCAAATCTAGATATCCAGGTTGAAGCTGAAATTGTGCAAACCTTGACGCTTGCAAAACCCGATTATGCCCCGTTGGTAGTTCAACAGCTTGAACTTGAGGTTTTAGCTTATGACCTAACGGAAATCAAGCAATCAACGAGTCTGACATTAAATAATTTAGAAGCGGGTATGGAAAATGCGGGAGAAGCATTTATAAGTCGTGCTGTTGAACGCTTCAAAAAAGTTGGTGTAATTGCGGCCAACCAAGCTTTTGCTGCAATGACTACAGAAATGAACAATGAAATGGAACGTTTAGCTAATGGGGGGAAATAGTGACAATGTGCAGATATTTTTAAAACCTGTAAAAAAATAATAACTCAAAACTGATTAATTTTAAGAGCTAGAACGGTCTAACTCTTTTTTGTTGCCTTCAGCTTCTTCTAAAGTCAGAGGAAATTTTG
>NZ_JAYGHC010000071.1:17609-23467 GCF_034932285.1 Cronbergia sp. UHCC 0137 | reverse complement strand
CCTACGAAGCTATTCAACGAATTTGAGCGCAATAGCCGCGATCGCCAGGGGAAACACATCTAAATTTGTTTTCACACAAAGGAATATATTAGTGGTGTAATATCTATCAAATAACCAGATAGCAAGAAAGTTGGATGGTAAACTCGGTTCGACTAGAATCATAGCCATATCCAAACCAAAATACCAAAAAGATACAAGTTCATTCATTCTCCTTAGTTGAGGGTGGTTTTTTCTCACCCATTCGCCCTTGACGTTAGGGGTAGGCGCGCAACGGAAGAAAAAAGTTTTAAAGGATACTATTTTGATGGTATAGAAATGTGTAGAATCTTTTAGAGATATATATTTCAGTTTTTTAAAATGCAAACTTTAGAGTTTCCTCAGTCAATGCAGTTGTCTTTAGCGCCGAAAATCGCCCAACCTTTGAAAGTTATTGCTTTGGGAGATAGTTTGGTCTATGGATACGGTGATCCTGAGAGGGGTGGCTGGGTTGAACAACTACGACGATGGTGGATGCTACCTGATAATGATGGTAATATTCTTTACAATTTGGGGGTAAGAGGCGATGTCTACGACGGGCTACGCCTACGCACTCAACAAGTTTCCCAAAGGTTAGAGGTGGAGTTTCGTCACCGGGGTGAGTTGCGAAATCGTGTTCCTGATTTGATTATTTTGTCGGTTGGAGTTAATGATTCACCCCGTTTAAGTCGTCCAGATGGTAGAAGTTATACAGAGTTTTCGGTATTTACTTCGGAAATCGCCGCTCTTTTAGATCAAGCCCAACAACTTTGTTCTGTGCTTTTTGTGGGGATGGTGCCAGTAAATGAGGAGAAGATGCCTTTTCTGGATTGTTTGTATTACAATCATGCTGACCAATTCCGTTATAAAGAAGCTACACGTTTAGCTTGTGTACAAAGGCAAATTCCATACTTAGATATCTTTGAGTGATGGATGGAAAAGGATACAATCTGGCGGAGCGATCGCCTCAGTGAAGATGGTCTTCACCCCAACACTTTAGGTTATCAAACTTTGTGGGAATCTGTAATTAATTGGCCTGCTTTAGCAAAGGGACAATTTCACAATTAAAAATTTATGACTCCAACTTTATTTGGTCGTTGGCAAACTCGATTATTATTATTTTCTACTATTGGTGTATTAGTATCTTTGCCTTTTGCCATGGGTTTAATTGGTTTTAGTGCTAATTCAGTCTATTTCTGGATACTTGGATATTTCGCTATTTTTGGTTTGGGTTGGGATGTCTTTTATAACTATTTGCAAAAGTTCCGTTGGGATAGAGATTGGCCTGCTATTTATCAATTTTTCGCAGGTTTTATTGAGATGCTATTTATCTGGTGTGGTGTTAAGATTTTTGGTTTTTTACCAATTCCTCTACCCAAAGATCAATTAACTTTAGTGGGTTTTTTATTCCATTATTGGACTGTTTGGCTGGCTGTTTTTATTATTTCACAAAGTCTCATGCGAGTTATATTTCCCCATTGGCGTTTTCGTGGTGGTGAATGGTTATAAGTCAATTTCCGTAGATGGGAATTTATTTTCGGAAAATACTGATAGCAACCGCCAAGGTAATCCCACAAGATTGGATCATCTTTTTTGTGGACTTCTCTTAGGACATTGATGAAACTCCTTTCACAACAGGGTTTTACGCCTACTTCCTGATTCCTGACTCCTGACTCCTGAATCCTGACTCCTGAATCCTACTATCTTTTTGTATGTTTTTTTGTTAAAGGTAAAAATACCTAGATAAAAATACTGAATTTTGCTAAAAGTATAATTAATTTCCTGATCACAACTTTATGAGATTGATTAGTAATCATGAGAACAATTAACTAATCGTAGTTTAAAATACATTTTCTTAAAAATGGAAAAATCTTGATCATTAAAGTTTGTCGTTTGAGAGCAATCATCCCTCAATGGTAAAACCCCCTGGATTTATCTATGGAATTAACCTAAAATCCAAAGTCTAAAAGCCAAAGTTGATTGATTGTTACCAAAACTGTAACCATCAATTAATGATGTGATTGCTAATGCAATAGTGAAGAAATTACACATCATTAGCGTATCACTTGATGGACATTTAAAGATTGAGTTATTTAATAAATGGAGCGGTAGAATGAATCACCAAAAATTTAGTGCTGTGCAACAAAGTTTCCTCCAAAGACGTTACGGTGTGAATTTAGGAAGACGCTATGTTTTAGCAGCAGCGAGTGTGGTGCTTTTGGGTGTACTGGGGTGTTCTCAGGTTGAGAATAGCACAAAATTAGATACTAAACCCCGGTTTCCTGATTTAGAGCCAACACTCTTAAAAACATCCCAATCTTAACGCACCACCGTCTTTACTCTTGATTAATCGTGGGTTAGCACCACCTTTGGTGATTCTTCTGGTGTCATGGGTGCAGTTTTCTGTTCGGGAGGATATTCTTGTGTTTCAGAGAGAATCGGAGGACGAATGGCACTAATTACTGTTTTAATCACAACAGCGCAGGGAACAGCAACAATTACCCCCAAAAGTCCCCCAACTCTCGCTCCTGTAAGAACAGAAATTAGAATCCACACAGGATTTAAGCCGGTAAAGCTGCCTAAAATCCTGGGAGCAATGATATTTTCTAAAATTTGCTGAACGATCAGGGCTGCGGCCAACATTCTCGCTCCCATCCAAAAATCTTGTAGGGATACTAGCAATGTGGTTGTGGCTATACCTACAGAACCACCAAAGGGGATGAGAGCCATGATCCCAATCGTTAACCCAAATAATAGCCCATAAGGAACTTTCAACCACAAAAAGGTGGGAATGAGGGCAGATGCCATACAGGTTGATAAAATCAACTGGGTGATGAAAAAGTTTTGAAAGCTCAGACGTACTGTTTTAGAAAATGGTACTTGAAATTTCGAGGGTAGCCAGTCTACTAAACTTTGCCACAGTTCGTCCCCGTGTTGTAATAGATAGAAGGTCAGCACCATTGTTAGTAAAAAGTCTAGCAGACTGGTGAAAGTTACCACTGCCAGATTTAAGACCTGTCCAGCGATCGCTTGTAATTGTCCCTTAACGCGATCGTTGATTTGCACCAACAGGGCATCCAGATTAATCGGTAAACCCATATTTTCAACTTTTTGGTTTAAGATCATCAACTGAGAACGTCCTGAGTCGATTAGATCTGGTAAACGAGCCACCAATTGTTGAGCTTGGGTGAGCGCCAGAGGAAAGAGGGTGACACCCAGTGCCAATAAAATGGATAAAGCTAATAAAAATACTAGAATAGCTACTTGTTGTCGTTTAGCACCATGATGTTCCATCCAACTCACGGGGTAGTTGAGCAGAAAGGCTAGTACCGATGCTCCGACTAAAATAGCGATCAGCGAATGAAAATAATGGAAAATTGCGGATAATGCCCAACCATTGAGAACTAATAAAGGAGCGAATAGAGCGATCGCTCCAATCCGCGCTATAGGTGTCAGTGTTTGCCACCAATCGAGTAGCTTACGTGTCTGCATTTTTAACTAAATTATGGAATAAAACTAAATTCAATTTTTCTTTACAGATGATTATCTGCTACATAAAACTTAATTCATCAGTTTCTATGACACTCCCAAGCACACAAGCTAGTTATATACACTTCTAGTTTATGATTAGAGTAACCAAAATGGACAATCTACCACCAACTGATCATTTCTCAACTTCTTCAGATTCAAAAACTTCTCCTACGGTTTTGCTGTTATATTTAATCCCCGTGATTGGTCTAGTCCCATCCCTGTGGACGGTCTATTTCCACCAGGGAAGCCGGGAACAACTGGCAGTGAGTCGTCTATCTATAATTCTAGGTTTTACATGGGTCTTAGGCTACTTATTGTTAAATACTGGAGCAGGTACTTCAGAGTTTTTTGCACTCAGGTTATTAATTCTTAATAGTTTTCTCACTTCTGGTTACTTTTTGGTCAATGTTTGGTTAATAATTCGGATAATTCAAGGTAAGTCTTACCGCTTGCCGGGCTGGAGCAGTTTGTCCGAGCGACTGTTGCGTAAGTAATGTAAGTTGCTGGTTAGAGAAAAAGACAAGGGGGAAATAACAGGAATTTTGAGAGATTATGTTGAAGTTAGTTAAATGCAATCAATGATTGTCTGCCTGTGCCGTGTTTCATATTCTCTGTTCCCTCTGACCTGCTATAAAAACAATCAGGAAAAGTCAGAACTATTAATTAATATTTAGTTATTATAGTCTGATTTGCCAGCACATATTGAGCATAACGGCAAATTTACGGAATATATCTTAACAGTCAAGTGTGAGGAAGTCTGTGACCACCCAAAGAACATCAGCAGAAGATAGAAAATTGGCAAAAGCTAAATCTCAGGGTAAAAATCAGCGCCAGTCCCGATCCGGTCGATGGTTATGGTTTGCGGTTGGTATGGGCGGAATTGCGATGGTGTCTGGTATGGCAGGGGCTTTATTGGCTGTTTCTTGGGATAGTACGCCTTTACAGCAAGCACAACTGAGTCCCCAGGAAGAGGCAGTTTTTGGGAGCGATCGCATTGCTGGCAATGGGTTACAATTTTCCCAATTAACTCGCCCTGTAAATATCCTAGTCATGGGCATGAGTGTACTGCCCCCAGATGTACAAAACCCACCTAGCGAAAGCGAAAATCTTGGATATTTACCCCAGGTTAATTCCTTTGATGGTCTGGCTGACGTGATGTTATTGATCAAGTTTGATCCAGAAAATCAAAAAGTATCAATGCTTTCTATTCCCAGAGACACCCGCACGGAAATTGAAGGCTATGGGGTCAGAAAAATTAATTCGGCTAACGTTACAGGTGGTCCGGCTTTAACGGCTAAAACCGTCAGCAATCTCTTAGGTGGTGTAGGAATTGATCGTTATGTGCGAATAAATGTTCTGGGGGTTGCCCAATTGATTGAGGCTTTGGGCGGCGTAACGGTTTATGTACCCAAGGATATGAAATATCAAGATGATTCTCAACATTTATATATTAATTTAAAGGCTGGTAAGCAGCATTTAAACGGCGATCAAGCTCTGCAATTACTCCGCTATCGCCATGATGAATTGGGAGATATTGGCAGGATTCAACGTCAACAAATGGTTTTGCGTGCCTTGATTGAGCAAACTCTTAACCCCTCGACTTTAACTCAGTTACCGGAAATTCTCAATACAGTTAGAAAGTACATTGATACTAACTTGACTATTGAAGAATTAGTTTCCTTAGTGGGGTTTGGGGTGAGAACTAATCGCTCTAATATGCAGATGTTAATGTTACCTGGTGGTTTTGGTGAGAGAGGCGGTTATTGGTTGCCAAATCATGATTCCATTGCCAAATTAATGGTGAAGAATTTTGGGTTAGAATCAAGTTCCATAGAACCAGAGTTCACCGATCCTAGTCGTTTACGTGTAGCAATTCAAGATAGTACAGGGGGCGATCGCTCTCAGATCCGGGACTTAGTTCGAGTGCTAGAACAAGCCGGATATCGGAATATTTTTATCTCTAGACCTTGGAGTGAACCTCTAGAAGTAACTAACATTGTTGCTCAACAAGGAGACGGAGAAAGTGCCGAATCAATTCGCAGTATATTAGGATTTGGTGAGGTACGGGTAGAAAGTACAGGCAATATTAGTTCAGATATTAGTATTCAAGTAGGTAGAGATTGGTTGGAGAAAAAACTGATTTTTGAGAACACAATTAGACCATAAATACAAAATCATAAATCATTGAATTTGGTAGGGGTTTAGCACCGGACTTGACCCCTATTTTTATAATAAATAGGAGTTACGCATTGACAAAATCTATTAGATAAGGATGATAGATTTTATCTCTTGTAGGGTGCGTCAGACCCGAC
>NZ_JAYGHC010000071.1:10984-17498 GCF_034932285.1 Cronbergia sp. UHCC 0137 | reverse complement strand
AGACTACAAAATACAGCCTGAAACTAGGCAATTTCTTTTATACATATCATCTGCATTTTGTACAGTGCGTAAGTCCTAATAAATAGGGAACAGGGAACAGGGAACAGGGAACAGGGAACAGGGAACAGCGGTTCGGCTTACTATAGCTAACGCCACGCTCCGCGGTAAGCGTCAGCTATGCCGTTAGGCTTTACGACTTCGCTCGGTACAAGTCACTCACCGAACAGGAACAGTCAACTTTCAACCATTGCCATAAATCTTACATCTTTCTTATTTATCAGTAAAGAAATATATCTTAAGACTCATCCCAAAAGAAGAGGTTTCCCTTATTCTAGCAAAGGGTCTAATCAAGCAGGGACATACAAGTAATGTTAATCAATCAGCAACGACTTAACTCTATTAAATCAACAACTTATTTAATAGTTAAAATAAATGATGTTATGTCCGAGCAATTCAATGGTGGAGGTATCACTACTCCTCAAGTTCAAGGTAATATAAATCAAGCTCAACCTAGTGGAAACAGTCAAATTCCAAATGTACCAGGAGTATTAGAAGTTGGTCTTACTCCATTTTATCCTCCTCTACCTAGTACCAAATTGGCTCATTTAAGTTCTCTTAAAAAACCAAATCAAGCAACTGAAACAAGTACAATACAGCCTCTATAGTCATCGGGTTTGATTGATCATAGATTGAGTGGCATAGCCTTATTTAAAACCTGAGAGCTAAATGGTAAATACTGACCTTAATTTCTGAATCAAAATCAAGGTAAAGAGCTATGGATACAGTTGTTAGATATGATATTGCGGTGATTAAAGAAGAAGCCCTTAAACTGGTTAAAAAGGGACTTGTTAACCGTCAAGAACCAATTTACACCCTTTTTAGATATATCCCTGATAGTGACTGGGTTTACTTTGAGCATGAGCTAGAAAACAACGAATACTTACTCAGAGATAGGATAATTGACCTACTCGAATGTGAGAAATGGGAAGAAGATTAGACCTCTTGCAAAAGTCGTAATTTTCAAATTATTCTTTGCGTCTACCCTTCGGGATCGCGAAGCGCGATTGCGCGATTGCGTGAGCTTTTCAAGAATATTCTTGGTGACACCAAAGTATTTATGCAAGAGGTCTATTAAAACTAAGTAGAATAGGTGTCAGGTGATAGGTGTCAAGCAGTAGAAATAAGTTCTTCTTTTGGAACTTTTTCGGTTATTTTACTGATCAAACTTTCAGATAAAGATAGGGGATAATTACCAGTAAAAATCGGCATTTCTTGCCAGCAGGTACGGCAAAACCAGTAAGTTGTCGAACCGCGTATATGCTTTAGCAGCACATTAGAACAACAAGGACAGTAATTCATATACTTATCAAATCCTTTTTTAAAATGTAGATTAGTCAATTAACAAATCTAGAGGAATTAAAACGGTGTGTTTATGCTTTGAATATAGTTGTTATATATGAGGAAGTTGTGAGGAGACTTAGAATATAGATATATACCTTATTATTCCTCAACAGCCCTTAATATTTCGTAATTATTAGTCATAATATACGGCACTATTCCTGAAAATAATCCTGATTAAATAAACTGCGTAAAGACGAGCAAGAAGAAGATATGTAATCTTACGCTGGGAAGGGAATATATCCTCACAAAGTCCTCAAATTGTCCGAGTATAAAAACTATACTATAGTAGAAGATAAATTCATAAAAAACCAATTTATTTAATACTGTTCAGTGTTAATAAGGAGTTTAGAATATGTTAGGAATACAAGGGAATCAAGAGAGTGTATCCCAAGCTTTAGTATTACCGTTTAATTCAGTGGGAATTGCTGATATTTCCCTGGTGGGAGGTAAAAATGCGTCCTTGGGAGAAATGATTCAACAACTCCAACCCAAAGGGGTAAAAGTTCCCACAGGATTTGCTACTACGGCTTATGCTTATAGATATTTCATTACCAAAGCTGGTTTAGAAACCAAACTGAGAGAGATTTTTGCAAATTTAGATGTAGAAGATGTTAAAAACCTGCGGCAATGTGGTAAAAAAGCTAGAGCGTTAATGTTAGAGACACCATTTCCGCTAGAATTACAGGAAGCGATCGCTATATTCTATAATGATCTTTGCCAAGAATATGGAACTGATACCGATGTTGCAGTTCGTTCTAGCGCGACAGCCGAAGATTTACCAGATGCTAGTTTTGCGGGACAGCAAGAAACCTATTTAAATGTTCACGGACTTAAAGGTGTACTAGAATCTTGTCACAAATGCTTCGCCTCCATTTTTACCGACCGTGCCATTTCTTACCGAGAAAATAAAGGTTTTGATCATTTTGATGTTGCTCTTTCCGTAGGGGTGCAAAAAATGGTACGTTCTGATTTAGCTGCTTCTGGGGTGATGTTCTCCATTGATACGGAAACAGGGTTTAAAGATGCTACGTTAATTACTGCGGCTTACGGATTGGGTGAAACGGTGGTTCAAGGTGCCGTTAACCCAGATGAATATTTAGTATTTAAACCAACTCTTAAACAAGGATATCGTCCCATTTTGCAGAAACGGCTGGGGACGAAAGAAATTAAAATGGTCTACGATTTAGGTGGATCAAAATTAACTAAAAACATCGCTGTTCCCCGATTTGAACGTCAACAATTTGCTTTGAATGAAGATGAGGTCTTGCAACTAGCAACATGGGCTTGTGTAATTGAAGAACATTATTCCCAAGTGCATGGTGTGGAAACACCGATGGATATTGAATGGGCAAAAGATGGAATTACCAATGAATTATTTATAGTTCAAGCTCGTCCAGAAACGGTACAATCACAGAAGATTAAAAATGTCATTAGAACCTATTATCTAAGGGGAACAAGTGAGGTTTTACTCACAGGTCGTAGTGTGGGAGAAATGATTGGACAAGGACCCGCGAAAGTAATTCTTGATGTGCGTCAAATTCATCAATTTCAACCAGGGGAAGTGTTAGTAACGAACCGCACTGATCCTGATTGGGAACCAATTATGAAAAGAGCCAGTGCCATTGTTACCAACTCTGGTGGGCGGACTTGTCATGCGGCAATTATTGCTAGAGAAATGGGTATTCCGGCTATTGTTGGTTGTGGTAATGCGACAACAATTTTAAAGACTGGACAGGAAGTTACTGTTAATTGTGCGAATGGTGAAACAGGCAAAGTTTATCAAGGTTTATTACCTTTTGAAATTGAAGAAGTACCTTTAGAAAGTTTGCCCCAGACGAAGACTAAAATTATGATGAATGTGGGCAACCCGGAGGAGGTACTGGGTTTAGCAGCAATTCCTAATGATGGGGTAGGGTTAGCGCGGATGGAATTTATTATTGCTAACCATATCAAAGTTCATCCTTTAGCTTTACTGCATTTTGATCAATTAGAAGAAGAACTTGCTCAATATAAAATTGCTGAATTAACTGCCGAATATGAAGATAAAGCCCAATATTTTGTAGATAAATTAGCCCAAGGTATTGGAACAATTGCCGCAGCTTTTTATCCCAAACCTGTAATTGTGCGTTTGTCGGATTTTAAAAGTAATGAATACGCGAATTTGTTGGGTGGTAGACAATTTGAAGCCAAGGAAGAAAACCCGATGATTGGCTGGCGTGGTGCTTCTCGCTACTATGATCCGCGTTACAGTGAGGGTTTTGCTTTAGAATGTCAAGCAATGAAACGGATACGGGATGAAATGGGGTTAACTAATATGATTCTGATGATTCCCTTTTGTCGTACACCAAATGAGGGGAGACGGGTAATCGCAGAAATGGCGAAACATGGCTTGGTGCAAGGGGAAAATGGTTTAGAAGTTTATGTGATGTGCGAGTTACCGAGTAATGTGGAATTGGCTGATGAATTTTGTCAAATATTTGATGGATTTTCGATTGGTTCTAATGATTTAACTCAGTTGACTTTAGGGTTAGATAGGGATTCTGAGTTGGTAGCTCATTTGTTTGATGAACGTGATCTAGCTGTGAAAAGAATGATAACAAGAGCGATCGCTACTGTCAAACAATATGGTCGCAAAATTGGTATCTGCGGTCAAGCACCAAGCGATTACCCAGAATTTGCTCGTTTTCTGGTGGAACAGGGTATAGATTCCATTAGTCTCAACCCTGATTCTGTTTTTAAAACACAGTTAGAAATTGCCAAAATGGAACAGGAAATGGGGAAGATTGAGTAAAGTCAAGTATCCGGCGATTGGAAATCGCGGCTACACAAACAAAGTAAAATATCCGGCGATTAGAAATCACGGCTACACAAACAAAGTCCACCTTCGTGGACTAATCTAACCTGCGGAGGCAGGTTTTGCCTGTGTAGGTGCGGTTTCTAACCGCCGATTTAACTGAGATATATCAAGAACATTCTTCTCATTCTTCCTTCTGACTCCTGACTCCTATCCCTAACTATGTTTTTTACAACCACCTTGATGATCATGTTCATGGTTGTGTCCGTGAGAACAGCCTTGTAAGTTTTGCTGCATCAGGTTTTCGCTCATTTCCCGCAAGGATTCGTCTGCTGGTTTTAAACCAATCCAAGCATCAATTTTATCTACATCAAAGCCTACCTCACGTCTATTCCCTACTTCAAGCAAGGGACGACGAATTAATAAAGGATCTCTGAGCATCATTACTAAAGCGGTTTCTGCTTCGATGTTTTCAGGGTTCACCTCTCCAGATTTTACACTAGGTGCGGCTTTATTGAACCATTCGACTACAGGGCGATCGCCAAAAAATGATCGCAATCTTTCTACAGTCCAAGGTTCTGTTAATAGGTTATATGCTACTACTTCATGGCCTGCGGCTGTGAGCAAAACTTTTTGCTTTGTACCACCTTTACAGCCTGGTTTTTCATAGAAAATTACTCTGGCCATTGATATTTCTCCTATACAAATTATTTGTGTTTCCCGTCAAGAAAGAGATTAATTTAGAGTTCTGAAACCTGCTATTTTTACAATAATCAGATATTTCTGTTTTTGCAACTACATTTAGAATTTTTTAGCAATATGGTTAACTACATCAAATTCAAATCTCCTTTTGGGGTCAGTTTCACCATATATGTTAAATGTCACAGTTGGTTCATTGCTAACTGCTTCTACTTGATGAATTGTATCAGGAGTAAAACTAATAATATCTCCAGGGAATAAATTAATTTCTCCTGTAGTTTCAATTTTATCTGGTAAATCTGGGTGAGAATTACGCCGCCAAAAGGTATGTTTTTCCTGACCTTTCAACACTGCTACTATTCCCCAAGTCCCATGATTATGAATATTAGAAATTGTCCCTGGGGCAAACGTTACTGTTTGCACAGTTAAGGGAAATCCTAATTCATTATATAACAATAAAACTGATGTTCCAGTTTTCGGGTCTGGTTCTGCAAATTGACTCTGTACCCAATAAGAATTAACAATTAATCGCCTTACCAATATCCGAATTTTGGGTAGATAGTTTGATTCATTCTCAACATCATTGAGAACATCTTCTACTTCTGTTAGGAAACGGTATAGGCGATAATTGTCACGCAATAAATCCCATGTTCTTGCGGATTTACAGGCTTGATGTTGCCCATTTTCAGTGACAAACCAATCCTTATTTTGCATATTGTTTAGACTATTAGTTGGGAAGATTTTGGCAAATAAATGATGGGAGGAAATGCTTGTGGCATCATAGTTACAGGTGGTGTAAAGCCAGAACTAGGAAGCACAGGTAAGAGAACTCTATTAGATGAAGTGAGGGAAGAATCAGAAAAGGAGGTAGATAGGTAATTATTCATGATGGTTGATTGGGTAATAATTAATCATCTTCTTCTGGTGGACGTGTTAAAATATCCAAAAGAATACCTGCACCAAAATCATTTTTATCATCAATATCTTTAATTCTGGTACTGATTTCTTTAGCTTTTTCTAACTCTCCTAATTTAGCTAATACCAAACCAGAAGCAGCATAAGCATTTAGGTACAATCTGATTTGGGTTTCTTCGTGACGTTGAACTAAGATAGGTTTAAGTTCTTCCCAATTGTTGGGGAATTTCTCGACTGATTCAATTATAGCAATTAATTGTTCTGCTGTTGTCAGTGCTAGAGGATAATTATTTTTGTAATAAAAATATCTATAAGCTGCTACTAAAACATCCGTGTTATCTTTTGTTTTAGCTAATGCTTGTTGCATATAGTTTTCTGAGATTTCTGTATTTTCCCAATTTTGGGCTGCTAATATCAATAATTCTTTGACATCATCAGATACATTAAACCATGAGAACTTTTGTGTATCAGTTTGCATAATAGGTAAAATAAGTTGGCGTTAAAAATTTTCGTTGGGATTAGACAGGAGAATAGGACTTACGCGCTGTACAAAATGCAGATGATATGTATAAATGTAGGGTGCGTCAGACAGAATAATTGAGGTTAAAATCACTAACTTTCAGATTCTGACGCACCTGACTTACGCGCTGTACAAAATGCAGATGATATGTATAAATGTAGGGTGTGTCAGACAGAATAATTGAA
>NZ_JAYGHC010000071.1:0-10874 GCF_034932285.1 Cronbergia sp. UHCC 0137 | reverse complement strand
GAGATAAAATCTATCATCCTTAAATCAAGGTAGAATCCTTATTGAATAATACGCACATAAATGGCGCGGGCTATTTCTCGCTCTATGGTCATTGATATATAATCAACTTTAATAATTAAGGAAGGAAAATTTTGTTCTAAAATAATAGAACTTCCGGTTTTTATTCCCATTAATATTAATTTTTTCCGAATATTTTCATCTTGGGTTTTACAGACAGCAACAATTCCTTGCTCTCCGGGTTTTAGTAATTCCAACGAACAACCTGAAACATGAAAAGGAGTAAACATTGTTAGATCAAGATAAATGATGAAAAGATGAAGGATATTGAACATCCTCCATCTTAGTTTAAATTAAAGCATCAAAACATTAAGCGAGGTAAGGTTCTTGATGGGTTTTGATTGTAGAGTTAGAACGGGGATAGGTAACGCATAATAGAGCGAAACCTTTTTCCATTTGCTCGTCATCTAAGAAGATTTGGTTAGATTGATCAACTTCACCTTCCACAATTTTGCCCACACAGCTAGAGCAGGAACCGGAGTGACAAGAGAAGGGTAATTCAATACCTGCTTCTTCTGCTGCTTCTAAGATTGTGGTATCTTCATCACACTCAATGGTGGTGTCGAGGTCTAGTTTTTTGTTGAGCAGTCTTACTTGATAAACAGCCATTTTCCGATTCTCCTCAAACTTTAATAGGATTGGTTTTTCTGAATGTTGAAAAGTCTACCTAAGCAATTCAAAAGAAATAACTTCCTACATTTGAATTGTTTTAGCTGCAAGGTACGCCTGTAGGTGTACCATCATCTGTTTTAAAAGACTTTCCGCAACCACAGGTGTCAGTTGCATTGGGGTTAGTGAATTTGAAGCCGCTATCCATTACTCCCTCAACAAAATCGACAACTACACCTTCTAATAACGGCGCACTTTTAGCATCTAAGTAAATCAATACATTACCTTGTTGAATTACTAGATCATCTGGTTGGGGTTTGCTGGTAATATCAATGCCATATTCATAGCCACTGCAACCACCGCTTTTAACAGAGATGCGGACACCTTTTTTAGTGGAGCTATTAGATTCGTCGGTTGCAGAACCTCTTAAAAAAGCCCATAGACGAAATTCTGCTTTTTCGGTTAAAGTAACAGTCATCACATCTCCTGATTTGTGGCGATTATTTTGATATTTAGATGTGGGGTTTTACACCGTTACAGATTGGGATTGGGAGTATCGCCAAGGTGCTGTATTACCGCATACTGGACAATTGCGATCGCGCTGAGAACGACGTTTAGCAAATTCCATCCGATTTAGGTCAATTGTCAACAATTCTGATAACAAAGGTTGACTAAAACCAGTAATTAACTTAATTGCTTCCAGAGCAGTTAGACAAGCCAGTGTCCCAGAAACAGCCCCCAGAACTGAAAAACCACGTCGGTCCCAATCTGGTTTTTCGGGAAACAGACAGGATAAACAAGGCGTTACCCCAGGAATAATGGTTGTTATGTAAGCATCCATACCATCCATTGCGGCTTCTACCATTGGCTTACGCGATCGCACACAGGCGGCGTTTAACAAGTTGCGCTCGGTGAAGTTGTGGGCGCAATCTAGAGTCATATCCGCCGATTGTACTAATGCGTCTACATTTTCTGGGGTGATGTAATCATGAATTGCTTCCACTTGGACATGAGGATTCATTGCGTCCAGAGTTTCTTTCGCTTTCAATACTCTTGGCTTACCTACCCAATCGTCTGTCATGAGAACTTGACGATTCATGTCATCTAGCCGCAAGTCACCACCCCGGACTAAGATTAGTTTTCCCACACCTGCTGCTGCTAAATAAAGCGCGGCTGTACCACCTAATCCCCCCACACCTGTTACCAAAACTGTCGCAGATTTCAGGCGTTTTTGAGCTACTTCGCCAAAGTTAGGGAGCATCATTTGGCGACTATAGCGTTCTAATTCGGTAGGCGTTAGGTTGATCAATTTTTACCTCCTAATCAGATGTAATTTCTGTCAGCGTGACTACATTTTTAGGCTTATCGTTAAACACTTTGAACAGCTTTTGTTCGTGGGGTGTTGATTCAACAAAAACCTGATAAGCTTTTTGCAAAGCTAAAGAATATTGATTTAATTTTTCTGCGTCTGTGAGTGCAGAGGAATTATCATCAATTTCTTTGATGTATTGGGAAAACTTTTTCAAAATGTGTAAACGATTAATGTTTACGAATGTTTGATCGTAGGGTAATTCAAAGAAGATCAAAAATTCTTCTGTGTCTACGAGGGTTCTGAATTGTTCAATGGTTCTATTCATTTGCTGTTCTCCATCTGTTTTAGTTGTTGCTTCATTTCATCTAACTGGCGGTAGATTTCATAGGTTTCTGCGGCAACATCCATAAGTTTTTTGTAATCTGTGGGTAGTCCTTCAGCTAAATCATGCAGATCCATTTTCATTTGACCGGCTTTACTGTTTAGCTTTCTAATCTTTCCTTGCAGTTCGTCTATTGTCATTAATTGGTGATGGGTGGTGAACGAGTAGTTAGCGGTGGTGAACGAATAATTAACTCAAGTTGCTAGTTATCTAGTTAAGGCTGGTTAACAAGGTTCGCTGAAGCCCGAAATTCTTTTTTAAACGAACCGCAGAGGCGCAGAGGACACAGAGAAACAAAAAGAACAAATTTTTAACTCAACTGTATTGTGTTTTAATCCTGCAAATTCTCTAATCCTGGACATCCTGATATGGCTACGCCACGCTGCGCTATCAGACATTTTACTTAACTAGCAACTCACGTTAATTAGCGGTGGTAAATGAGTAGTTGGTAATCGTGAACGAATAATTGGTGGGTGTTGTGTAGAGACGTTCCATGGAACGTCTCTACATTTTGTGGGAAAATATCTGGCGTTAAATTTTGCCAACTTCGGGGAATTGTTTGGCTAATTCAATGCCTTTTTGGGTGAATTTTTCGCCTTCTTCTGTTAGCTTTTCGATGGAATCGAAACCGAAACGATGAGCATCACGTAAGGTTTTGACAGCTAACAATAAACGACCAGAAAAGACTAACGCCCAACCAAATCCTTCATGACTTAAATCAACTACAACATTAGAAATTAATCCTGTTTCTTTTTCAATGCTGGCGGCTACAGCACGGAAAAAGGCGTTGATGCGTGACTGAGTTGCTGGATCTACTTCACCTTCAACGGAAATTTCTCGTTTTTTTTGTTTGGTAACAACGAAGGGTTTAAGCATCAATTCATCAGACCAACTCCGGTAAAAGCCATAGCTATCTTGAGCGCGGATTTGTTGGACTAATGTTTTGAGGAAAGGTGAGGTGATTTCTGTGGTTGTAGGGGTGGCGTTTACACCGTTATTTTGGTTCATACTGCTGCTTCGTTTTCTATTTCATCTGCAAAGTTTGGCTTGTTTTTTTGGAGAGCTTTACGCAGCCAAGGTGGAGGATTCCCTTTGAGGGTTTTGACTAATTTATTGAGTACATCTTCAATTTTTTCTTCTTCTGATTTGGCTTTGACGGGTGTTACACCTTTTTTAATTAAACGAGCGGCTGCACTTCCACCAATTGCAACAACATAAACTATTGTACAATCATGGAGTGATTCAAGTTTGGGTGTAATTTTATCTTCGTTACCGTCTTCTTTGAGTTCACCTTCAAACTTCAGAGTTTCGATGAATTGGTATCCTTCATCAGAAATTTCATAGACATCTATTTCTTTAGCCCAACCAAAGTGAGCGTTAATATGAATTCTGTCTGTTGTGGTGAAGGCTATTTTCACTTTCATTTGTCCTTTATTGGTTTAGAGGTAAATTATTCGTTTGTCCCATAATCTAAAACCCCACCCCTAGCCCCTCCCCGCAAGCGAGGAGGGGGACTGGATTATTAATTAGACGTGCTTTTTAGGGGTGGAAATTCTCTCATAATTAATGATTCCTCGGCTTCTAAAAAGAGGTTTCCCATCCCAAATAAAAGTTCCATTGTGCCGCGATAACCGACTTTGGTAAATTGACCATTACCTAAGCGGTCATAAATGGGGATTCCGAGACGATAGAGGGGGATGGAGAGGTTTTGAGCGATCGCTCTCAGGTTAGAGTTACCAACTAGCAAATCGCTACCTACTGCTAATTGTGCAAAATCTTCTAAATCGCCAATAGTCACAGTTTTGAAGGGGAGATGTTCAAGTAAAGGCGATCGCGTTGTGGTGACAGCAGCATGGATTTGCGCTCCCATTGATTGCAAAAACTGTACCGTTGTCCACAACAAATCCGGTTCTAAGGCCAAAGATACCCGTTTTGCACCAAAATAAAAGTGTGTATCTAACATCGCATCTTGTAATTGACGACGTTGACGGCGATATTTTTCGGGAACTGGATTACCACTCAACACGGAAAGGGCTTGGAGAAACTCATCCACAGGTTCTAAACCGGTCAAATCTCGAAACACCTCAAAGGATGTTCCAAAACGCTCTTGCAGAATCTTGGCTGCACCGCGCATACTTTCACCCAAAGCCAGAGTAAAGGCCGAACTTCCCAAAGAACGCAACTGTTTTAGGGTTGTCCCGCTTACCGTCACCGCGCTATATTCATCTTCCAAATGACCATCTAAAGAAGCGCCTAAATCAGGAACAAAAATCGGTTCTAATCCAAAAGATGTGACGATTTCCCGGACTTCTTGGACATCCCCAGGAGTGAAAGCTGCACCAGCCAAAATTGTGACTTGTTCCGGCTTAATTCCCCCCGCTTTGGGAATTTCTTTAACAATACTTTCCACCGCAGATGCAAAACCATCTTGTAAAGCCCCTTTAAAATCGGGAGTGGGTGCGAAAGCGATCGCTAAATGGTCAAGTTCTGGATGACGTTTACGAATTTCTTTTAAAAAACCCTCTATATCATCACCGCGTGTTTCCGTCAAACCAGTCGTACACAAACCAATAATTTCTGGTTGGGCTTTTTCCACCAAAGTGAGAATCGCTTGCTCAACATTCTCCTCACCCCCCAAAATCGTTGTCACCTCGGTCATAGCTGTAGTAGCTAAAGGAATCGCTTCCCGAAAGTGACGCACTAAAACCACTTTAGCAAAAGCTGTACAACCTTGAGAACCATGAAATAAAGGCATAGTTCCCTTTAACCCCAAAAAAGCCAAAGCCGCACCCAAAGCCTGACTCTGCTTTAAAGGATTAACTGTAACTGATTTATTAGAACTATCAACAATCGCCATAATATACTGCTCTAATTTTTGACTTTTCGGGGACTTCCAAAAAATAAATTACCCGGATTAACTAACCACAGAGGCACAGAGAACACAGAGGAATGAGGATTTGAGATTGCGTCGGAAGTCTCGTAATGACAGAAATAAATTAATCCTGTAAATCCTTTAATCCTGGATATCCTGATTCAGACAATTAAGGATTTGAGCCTCGTAATGACAGAAATAAATTAATCCTGTAAATCCTTTAATCCTGGATATCCTGTTCGCGTAGCGTGGCGTTAGCCATATCAGACAATTAATCCCAAGGAGCCGGCTTACGAACCTGATCCCAAACAGGACTGTAAAGAGCCTCATATAACTCCCGCGCCATTTCCACCATTCCCACATAACCCGCATAGGGATGATGACGCTCTTGATTAATATCCAAAAAGGGAATACGAGCCTTGAGAGCCGTATATTGATTTCGACCCCCAGCGATAAGCATATCTGCGTTAGTATCTCTAACTAATTGGAGTAACTCTTGAGCATTACCCTTTTCCAACATAATGCCATCATTACCCAGAAGTCGCTTAATTTTAGCCTTATCTTCCTCAGTGCTTTTTCTGGTACTGGTCGCCACAACTTCAATCCCCAAATCCTTAGCTGCGGAGATAATAGACCAACTTTTCACACCACCAGTATATAGAACCACTCTTTTACCACGGAGGCGATCGCGATAGGGAGCAAGAGCAAGATCCAAAGCCGCAGTTTCTTCAGCAATCAATCTTTCCGTCCGTTCTTGCAAATCTGCATCACCCAACTTAGCAGCAATAGTTCGCAGACAACTATTAATATCATCAATACCGTAAAAAGACTCCTCAATGTAAGGAATATCATAACGTTCCTCCATTTTTCGAGCCATATTTAACAGCGCTCGTGAACAGATCATCACATTCAACTTAGCGCGGTGAGCATAACAAATTTCTTGATAACGAGCATCTCCCGTAATTTTCGATAAAACCCGAATCCCTAACTTTTCAAATAAAGGTAAAACCCCCCACATTTCCCCAGCAATATTGTACTCACCGATTAAATTAATATCATAAGGAGTAGTATATTCAGGTTCAGCAGTGCCAATCACATAATCCAACAAAGCCTCACCACCAAAACGATTACCTAGATTTTTACTACCAATAAAACCAGGAGCAATCACCGGAATAACTGGAATCCCAAATTTCTCCTTAGCCACCTTACAAACAGCATCAATATCATCACCAATTAAAGCAGTAACACAGGTAGAATAGACAAAAATAGCCGCCGGATTATAACGTTCCTTAACCTCCAAAATTGCCTTATATAACTTCTTTTCCCCACCAAAAATTACATCATTTTCGCCCACATCAGTAGTAAAGCCAGTCTTGTAGAGCATCGGACCAGAAGACAGACTACCACGACTCCCCCAAGAATTACCAGCACAAGCGATCGGACCATGTACCAAATGAGCAGCATCAGTAATTGGTACTAAAGCGATCATCGCCCCATCAAAAGCGCAACCCCCTTGAGCAGCACCAGGTTGAGCCTGTTGAGTGCAAGACTTATTTTTCTTTTCCCCCTGTTTCTTTTCATTATGTTCACACCCCGACTCACTAAGTAACTCATTAATTTTGCCTTGGGTAATTTTCATTTCTCTTACTCAATAGAATAAATATCTAACAGGATTTAGGCAAAAATCTTCTTCACATAATATTCACACAGATAAACATAAAAAAAAGACATCTATTTATCTTTCTTCTCTCTGCGCGCCAGTTGCTACAAGTCGGGAAACCCGCCCAACACACTGGCTTGCCTCCGCGCCTCTGCGTGAAAAAAATCCTAGCAAATATACCTTGTGATATCTTCCCCACATTCATCAACAAGATAAGACAAAGCCCGAAAACGCAAAGCCACAACCTCATCATACAGAGGATTCAATTTACATAAAGCCGGAATATGAAAAGTCCGACCAAATACCTGAATATCTCGCTCAAAAGGACAACAGCAAGGAATTACTTGACAAATTCGATGAGCAAAGCGAGAATTTTTAACCTGAATGCGATCTAAGAGCGATCGCAACGGACGTAAAATATCAAAAGAACCCCCCGCCTTCGGTGGGTGATAACTAGGCTGAGGATGAGAATGAGGAACTGAACTCATAATAAATACCCCAGGTAAATGCGATAAACATCTAAACACGAAACTTGGAGCTTGGAACTCAAAACTTGGAGCTTAGACCCCGAAACTTGGAGCTTAGAACTCAAAACTTGGAGCTTAGAACTCAAAACTTGGAGCTTGGAACTCGAAACTTGGAGCTTGGAACTCGAAACTTGGAGCTTAGAACTCGAAACTTGGAGCTTGGAACTCGAAACTTGGAGCTTGGAACTCAAAACTTGGAGCTTGGAACTCGAAACTTGAAAAATATACCCATCCTGAATATATAGATGTAAGGGTTTAGCAGTGCTAAACCCCTACCACACCACTAAATTAGATGATTTTTCATTAGTAGTTTTAGTAGGGTGCGTCAGACCCAATAATTCATCAATAACAGACGTTTAACATCTGACGCACCTGACGATTAGGACAGGGAAAACCCCGCCCCTAGACATTCCTAACGAATCAAATCGTAAGAAATATCGGTCTTAGAAGCAATGTTGGTGTGTTGGTCGATATCTTCAAAGATTGTATTCACAATCCAGTTGAGGAGGTTGATAATACCTTTATAACCAACAGTAGCGTAGCGGTGGTAGTGGTGACGATCCATGATAGGATAACCGATTCTCACAAGGGGAACCTTACAATCGCGCCACAGGTACTTACCGTAGGAATTACCAATTAGTAAATCTACTGGTTCAGTAAACAACAACGATCTCATGTGCCAAAGATCCTTACCACCCCAGATTTTAGCGGTCTTACCAAACACACTAGAATCTAACAAAGCTTGAAGTTCTTTCTCGAATACTTCATTGGTGTTGTGAACCAAGATATGTACAGGTTCAGCACCCATTTCCAACATGAAACCGACCACACTGTAAACCAGGTCAGGATCACCATAGATAGCGAAACGCTTACCATGTAACCAAGAGTGGGAATCTGTCATTGCGTCAACAGCACGACCACGTTCAATTTCCAACTCTTCAGGAATAGCTTTACCAGTCAATTCGCTGAGTTTCATCAAGAACTCGTCAGTTCCCTTGATACCCCAAGGACGAGAAACACAAACGTCTTGACCCCATTCCTTAGCAATGTATTCACGGGTCTTAGTTGTGGAATAAGCTTGGAGAGCAACAGTAGCCTTAGCATTGATAGAATCTGCTGCATCTTCTAACTTAGTACCACCTGGGTACATATCAAATTCACCAGTGTTGGGTGAATCAACATAATCACTGTTATCAGATAACAGAGTATAGTCAATACCCATCAAATTAGCAATCCGCTTGATTTCGCGGTTGTTTTCTACATAGGTATCAAAACCAGGAATGAAGTTGATTTTACCGTTGCTCTTGGCTTTCTTCTGACCTGCGGTTAAAGTAGTCAGGATTCCCTTCATCATGTTGTCGTAACCAGTGATGTGGGAACCAACGAAACTAGGAGTGTGAGCAAAAGGTACTGGGAAATCTTGAGGAACAGAACCAGCTTCCTTAGCGTTACCAATGAATGACTGTAAGTCATCACCGATAACTTCTGCCATACAGGTGGTGCAGACAGCGATCATTTTTGGCTTGTAAAGGCTGTAGGAGTTAGCCAAACCATCGATCATGTTTTGCAGACCACCGAACACAGCAGCGTCTTCAGTCATTGAAGAAGAAACGCCGGAAAATGGTTCTTTGTAGTGACGGGTTAAGTGGGTACGGAAGTAAGCCACACAACCTTGAGAACCTTGAACGAAGGGAAGAGTACCTTCAAAACCAACAGCCGCGAACATAGCGCCCAAAGGCTGACAACCCTTAGCTGGGTTAACAGTCAAAGCAGTACGTTCAAAGTTCTTTTCACGATATTCCCAAGTCTTTGTCCATTCAGCAACCCGTGTTACTTCTGCGGGGTCGTGACCATTTTCAAACTGTCTTTTATTTTCAAACAGTTGTTGGTATTCTGGCTGGTGAAATAACTCAACGTGGTCTTGAATTTTTTCTGGATTTTGTGGCATTTCAGTAACTCCAAGCTTGCTGTAATTTTTAATGAAATGGTAGATGTGGGGGTTTTTCCCGTGGGTTGAAATAGGGAATATCCTTCAAAATTCAGAATGCAAAATCCAAGACTTTGAATTTTTAATTTTGAATTTTGGATTCCCTACTCCCCTGGGGTAAACACCCCAGGCTACTCCCCTACTCTTTGGTATGTCCCTAGACTGCTGCTTTAGCCTTAGCTTTAGCTTGAGCCTTTTTATTCCAGGGAGCGCCAATTAGTCCCCAAGTTGGGCTATTGAGTGCCAAATCCATGTCACGAGCAAAGATAGCGAATCCGTCGTAACCGTGATAAGGGCCGGAGTATTCCTTTTGATGATTTAATGGCTTTTAACCGCGTCATGTTTGCAGAGAGCAATGTCAGCGATAAACTATGTTTGTAGATGACACATTTATTTTTAGGCTAAATATAGGCTAAACAGACAGCAATGAATAAACACAGTGAGGCTTAGGGCTGCATCTCCATTGTACATTTTTGCTGTGCGATCGCTACAACCAAGAGAAGATATGACAACGAATTTAGCACTAGAATTAGAACAAGTAAATCTGCGTCTGAAGTCTGCAAAGACAAGAGTAACAATTCGAGAATCAAATAGATGTCTGCAATTACGGGCAACTTTACCCATTAAACCCGGAGATCAGGATACAAGGGGAACGGGAAGAAAACAATACAATATCACCTTGAATATTCCAGCTAACTTCAATGGACTGAAAACGGCTGAAGAAGAAGCTTATGAATTAGGAAAGTTAATTGCTAGAAAAACCTTTGTTTGGAATGATAAATATTTGGGAAATGAGTCCATTAAAAAAGATTTACGCACTATTGGTGAGTTATTAGCAAGGTTTGAGGATGAATATTTTAAAACCCATAAACGCACTACTAAAAGTGAACATACTTTTTTCTATTATTATTCTCGAATTAAGCGTTATACAAATGCTGATAATTTAGCAAATGAAGCAGTTTTAATTAATGCCATTGAGAAAATAGATAAAGAATGGGCTAAATATAATGCGGTGAGGGCTATTTCTGTATTTTGTCAAATTTTCAAAATTGATATTAATTTAACTAATTATTCTAAAGTTCCTGAAAGTAATTCTCGGAATGTTCCTACAGATAAGGAAATAGTTACTGGATTTTACAAGTTTGATGAATATCTGAATAATCGAGGTAAGCAAGTTAATCAAGATGTCAAAGATAGCTGGCAACTTTGGCGTTGGACTTATGGAATGTTGGCAGTTTTCGGTTTACGTCCCAGGGAGCTTTTTGTTAATCCTCATATTGATTGGTGGTTGAGTGATGAAAATACAGATTTAACTTGGAAGGTTGATAAAGATTGTAAAACTGGTGAAAGGGAAGCTTTACCTTTATATAAGGAATGGATTGATGAATTTGATTTAAGAAATCCCAAATATTTAGAAATGTTGGTAACAGCAATTAGTAAAAAAGACCAGAATAATCATGCAGAAATT
>NZ_JAYGHC010000070.1:3492-23552 GCF_034932285.1 Cronbergia sp. UHCC 0137 | reverse complement strand
AAACCCTAAATAAAGAAACCTGACCAAAAATCAGTAATTCTTGAAGATGTGGTTTTAAGTGGGTAACTTGAGTTTAGCTAAAATTTATCTCAGTATTAAACATTGCAGATCAATTTGTGGCTGATTCTGGTAATTTAATTGGGTATCAGCTAAAGTTAAATCCTTAATCAGAGATATTGCCTGAGTGAGTATGAAAAACCAAATTATAGCCACAGTTACATTTTTGATTATAGTTAGCTTACCTACCTCTGTAAAAGCAGCTAATTATGATCATATCAGACAGTTATTATCAACTAAGCAATGCCAAAAATGTAATTTAAGCAATGCTGGTTTAGTGATGGCTGATTTATCGGGAGCAAATTTGCAAGGTGCTAATCTTGCTGGTGCTAACCTCAGTCGAGCAAACTTGACTGGTGCTGATTTACGAGGTGCAAACCTCAAGGGTGCTAGTTTGTTTGGGGTGAATTTAAGGGAGGCTAAACTCAATGGTGCTAATTTAGAAGGTGCTGACTTGAGAAATACTTATTTAAATAATGTCGAGTTAAAGGAAGCTAACTTTAATGGTGCTAACTTTCAAGGTGCAATGGGTATCCCTGTACAAATTGCTAAACCAGAAGATTTCTATGCTTGGGGTTTAGCGGAAGCTGAGAAGGGTAATTTAAAACCAGCTATTGATTATTTTACTCAAGCGATCGCTCTCAAACCAGAATATGCGGGAGCGTATTTGTCTCGTGGTGTTGCTCATTACCAAAGTCTAGACAGAAAAAGCGCCTTAGAAGATGCTCTCATCGCACAAAAACTGTTTAAAGACCAAGATAACGCTAGTGGCTCTCTAACAGTACAGGCTTTTATTCTAGAACTAAAAACACCTTACGGCGAAAAAATCAACGCTGGTAAACCAAGTTTTTTCGATTTTGTGGGTAGTCTTGGTTCAGTTTTGCTGCAATTTCTACCATTTTAAGTACACCAAATAAAATCGGTAGAGACGTGATTATAAATTGAGAGCGATCGCTCCTCCAATTTGTATAATTTTTTGAGGATTCCTTTGCTTTACCGATTCATCACTTATTCCTTGGTCAATCTACGACTGTCAAAATTATTAGTGTGACCTGGCTCAATAATGAGATCATGAAACTCTTTACAAATCAATCTAATTAACTCTTCATTTTCCCCTGTTAGATAACGTCCGTGCATCAATCTATTCCTTAATACACGGAGTTCGTTGATTTGGCGTGTAATATTATCTCTGTCATTTTTATTAATAAGACTAGCAAAAGTTGATTGAGGAGAACGTGCTACCTTATAGCCTCCCTCTAAGTCATCAACCATACTTATCATCTCTGATAAATCTGTAAAATTTGCATGGTAAAGCCAGTGCATAAGTAAAGGATTATGTCGCTGGTAGTCAGCTTCCCGTTTCTGACTATCTACTGCTTCGCTTTTACATTTTTCATATCTTTGCAGTTTTTCTTCCCATTTATATCCATATTTTATTTTGTATTTTTCAATATTTTGTTTAGCATCTTCTATATATTTATCAAGAATATCTTCCCAGCTAGAGCCATATTTTTTGAGCATTACAGATATAATAAATTCTCTAACTGCGTTTTCAAAATTCATTACTAAAGGGAATAATCTCTCACTTCGTTCATCACCATAAGAGTTATAAACAAGTGTTAATTTAGGAAAGTAAGTTTCTGTGGACTGTACTAAAATTTTCTCAAGTTCAACAGGTTCAACTGGAACAGCCATTTCGACATCAAAAGTTACCAAATTAAGAAAATTTGGATCAGATCGCCAGTGTACATTTAACAGAAATTCAAAATTCTGGGTAACTGCTGCTTGCAGTTGATATTCATTATTTAATGGATTTATAGGTGCTTGTTCGTATTCATCATATACAGCACCTAAATCATCGAAAATATCATATAATGCTTTTTCTAATTCGTCCTGTGGCTGTTCAAAAACAGTTAGGTAACAAGCATGAATCATTACACTGTCCTTTCAAATAGCTTTCCAAAAAGCTTCTGGGCTTCAGCACGGTGATCTTCAGCAGCTTTCGATAATTTTCCTGCCTCTTTTATTAATCTTTGTGCTTCTACAACAATCTGTTTTTGTTCATCAAGTGAGGGAAGTATCACAGGCAAATTATTTAGGGCAGTAATAGTTAACATAGGCTGAATGCTACCAGTTGAAAGGGAGTGAACTAGGGCTTGACCAACATCTGAATTAAGATATAAAACCAAGTAAGCAGGATCAATTTTGTCTGTTAGGTGCAGTATTGCAAGATGTGTATCTATGTTGGCTGGTTTGTCAGATTCATAAACAGCAGCTATTCCCGGACGCATGATTAAACTAACCAGTACATCACCCTGATGAACTTGAGTTTTTTCTAGTTTTTTGTGTTCCTCTGGAGTTAGATAGCGCACATGATTTAGGTTGATACCTTCAGTTGAAATATTACGTGCTGATATCAAAGGAATTTCCCCTTTATCCTTAATCCCGTTGATAAAATAACCACGCTGAGTAGTTCCTAAAGTACCCAATTTGACTATTGGAAAATGGCTTTTTTCTAACTGAGACATTGCACCTGTAATAGATTGGGAGTAAGGCTCAAAGTTCCAGGCACCCTGTTGACGTAACTGCGAAAGATTAACTATAGTTTTTTCCATTTAACTACCTTCCTAATAACCCAGCTAAATCTGTAATTGCTTTTCTCACTTCTTGCGGTTCATTAACTTCATTTTCTGAAACAGAAATACGACCAGATGCGTCATAGCCAATATCATCAATCCTAGCCATGTAAATCTTATAATCCTGGTCAAGTTCTAGCTGACTTTCTGCTGTCAAAGCTATATCACGCTTTTCTAGAAGAACCACGCTAGTTTTCACAGCAGCACCATAGGGTCTAAATGTTTCTTGTGGTAAACTCACAACTGCCTTCAACCTTGCCCAACGTAAAATCCAGTCTCTAACATCCTGCATTGTATTGTTTGCTAACACTCCATCAGGTAAAACAATTGCTAACTTACCATTTGGTGCGAGAAATTCAAGACAACGATTAATAAAAGCGACTTCTTGAGGAATACTTCTAACAACCTTGCCATTTTTCTTTGTCACCCCATCCCGTTCAGCAAAATCTTTTAAGATATTTTCATTTGTCACTTTAGACCCAAATGGAGGATTAGTTAAAATCATCGTCAGTCCCTCTGGATAAAAACCAGGACGTTTTGGAAGTCCCTCTGTTATTCCTCCTGTAATACTGCTCAATCTCTCTAGGGAATCCATTACTTTTAAATCCACATATTCTGCGCCATTCATTAAAGTATTAACTCGCGCTACGTGCATCATATTTCGAGAATATTCAGCCCCAAATAAATGATTATCTCGAAACTTGATAAACTCTTCCGTTGGTTCTTCAGGATTTATCCCTTCAGCACTACCACCATTATTTTCTATTGCTTTTTGATATTCTTGTTTACGCACATAATCCAAAATGTGGGTTAGCATTCGCGCTGAACCACAAGCAGGATCACCAATATAATCATTGACTGTTGGTTGCAAAATTCCTACCATTAAATTAACTACTGGTGTAGGTGTGAAATATTGCCCCAAATCATCGCGGAAAGTCTTACTCAAAAAATCTTCAAACACTCCACCTTTGACATCTGCTGAAGATTTTCGCAAACTCCAAGGCTGTAAACGCTTGACAATTTCCATTGTGGTGTGAGGTTTGAATTGCAACACATCAGCCTCATTAAAAACCAAACGCACACCCAAATCATCACCAAATTTTTTCGCTAGTGTGTTCCGTTCCCACTGCTTCGCTTTTTCAAAAGTGTCTCTAACTTGAACTAATAAATGTTCTGGGTCAGTTTCATTACTGACACTAAATACATAAGCCTGTGATTCTCCTGTTTGCTTTACGAAGTCAATAGTTGCTTGTTCGTCATACCACTTAGCAAACAAGAATTTAACAATTGCATCAACGGCTTCATGTGGTTGTAAACCCTCATTATCTCTAAGAATTGAGTGACAACCAAAACGGATATCTCCCAAAACCTCCCGAAATTTATCACGGGATAAGGGCGTTAGTTCTGTTTTAATTCCATCAGGTTCACTGGCATTAAGTGGTACGTCAGCCAGGTTTTTATAAGGATTAGTGAAATCAGAGAAAGGCATAAAATTATGGAATACAGGTTACACCTAACTAAATGATATGCTATTTTGCGCGATCGCTAACTAAACTACAATACTTACCCACAGCCAAAGACCTACCCGACTCTGACGAAATACCTGTGGATAAAGAGTAGGACTTACGCACTGTACAAAATGTAGATGATATGTATGAACGAAATTACCTTGTTAGTGAGGTGCGTCAAATAAAAAGAATCTGTTGTGTGTTAAGTTATCAGGTCTGACGCACCCGACAAGAGATAAAATCCATAATACTTATGTAATAGATTCTGTCAATGGGTAACTCCTAGTCTATTAAAGTAAGTTATCTAAAATCTTTGTAGAGACGTTCCTCATACTAGGATTTTCGTCTCTACTTTCTGAGAGATTTCTACAACAAATTTTTGATTAGATGATTAGCTAAACTTGTTAACTCAAGATCATCAATATGACAATTTCGCTGCAATACAGTTTTTACACCAGATAATCTATCTTCTTCTTTGCTAATTCTCAAACATTCTTCTAAATTAACTGCTAAATCAAACAGAGAACTCTCTCCTAAATAATGTCTGATTCTTATAGCTACATCATCATCACTAACAAGAAACTCTTTAACAGGATCTAATAAAGGATTACCTAATATTTCATCATCACCCCATGTTTCTAACCAATCTCCATCTACATCTTCTACATAAACATGAACAAAATTAAGTCCATATTCTAACCAATTTTGCTGCATCCTGCGGGCTTCTGCTAACGCTTCAGTGAAGTTGTCAAGTTGAACGGTGCTGTTAGTTTCTTGTTGGTTAACCATAGGTGCTGTTTTAAGCAGGTAATGATGTACGCTAGGACAGGGTTCTTCAATATCAAAAATTTGAGATCAGGAAAAATTTATATATTTTCCCTCAGCAAGATGATCACTGTTATACAGTGCCACATTGACTAATTGGTTAATGAAATTACTATCTGCGGGATTGTAACTGACGAATAATCCTCTCTCTATTTCCCACGATCGCAGTGAATTTTGCCAATCTTGATACTTCTGACGTTGGAATTGTTGACTAACACTCGTAATTTGAATACAAAGGGGTTTTTTGTCATGATGACTAACAATTAGGTCTGTTGCCATAGAAAGGTCGGCAATATATCGCTGCCAAAAATTCCCTTCACGACGGACAATATCCTGAGCTATTGATTTAATGATATCACTATCGACTTGATTAAATTCACCCGACATCATTTTTTGTTTCCAAATATAAAATTTGGAGTCTGTAGCATTTATCCACTTGGGGAAGAGATACCCATACCAATATCTCTCGTTAGGTGTCATTTGGGCAAATTTGGCTTGTTGTTCTTCGGGGGAAGGTAAAGATTTTATCAATAGCCATATTGTAGAATCAGTAATTAGTTCCAAAAGAAAAGCCAGGACAATTGGCTTAGAATTTAGAGAACCAAGTTTGGTATGCTTTAACCAACGGTTGATTTCTTCTAGTCTTCTAGCTAAGGTGGGATCTATCGAGGATGCTTGCTCGATTAGTGTGTTGATTTTATCCTTGATTTCTTTGGCTTGCAAACTATACCCTATTTTAAAAAACTAACATTTTTTTGGTTAAAATCTCTCTCTGAGTCGAAGCAGAAAAAAAGTTGTTAAAAACGTGATCCTTATTTTAGCAGAAATCATCAAAAATTGTGCGCTAATTACTGACTGTATGGGGACACTCGTAAATAATCTTTACATTTGTTGTTGATGAATGCTTAATGAAAATCTAAACTGTGTTTAGCACAACTTTGTTAACAATAGGTTTGGATCACTTTATCCTTTTCATAAATCACCATGTCTCAACCAACTATAGAATCCATTTTACAAGAAAAGCGTCTTTTCCATCCTCCTAGTGATTTTTCGCAACAAGCGACGATCAAAAGTTTAGCAGACTATCAGCAACTCTACGAAAAAGCTAAGGCTAATCCCCAGCAATTTTGGGCGGAACTAGCTGAAAGTGAGTTGCACTGGTTTAAAAAATGGGACACTGTGCTAGATTGGCAACCTCCTTTTGCTAAATGGTTTGTGGGTGGTAAGATTAATATTTCTTACAATTGTCTTGACAGACATCTAACTACTTGGCGTAAAAATAAGGCAGCGTTGATTTGGGAAGGTGAACCTGGAGATTCTCGGACTCTAACTTACGCGCAATTACACCGAGAAGTTTGCCAGTTTGCCAATGTGTTGAAACAGTTGGGGGCGAAAAAGGGCGATCGCATTGGTATTTATATGCCGATGATACCAGAAGCAGCGATCGCTATGTTAGCCTGTGCGAGAATTGGCGCACCTCATAGCGTGGTTTTTGGTGGTTTTAGTGCGGAAGCTTTGCGCGATCGCTTGAATGATGCTGAGGCTAAATTAGTGATTACAGCCGATGGTGGTTGGCGTAAAGATGCGATCGTACCCCTCAAAGAACAGGTAGACAAAGCCCTAGAACATGGTGTAGTTCCCAGTGTTACAGATGTGTTAGTTGTAAAACGCACAAATCAAAAAACCTACATGGAAGCAGGGCGCGATCATTGGTGGCACGATTTACAAAAAGGTGTTTCCGCCGATTGTCCCGCCGAACCGATGGACAGTGAAGATATGCTGTTTGTCCTCTATACTTCTGGTAGTACAGGCAAACCAAAGGGCGTAGTTCATACTACAGGCGGTTATAACTTATATAGTCATATTACCACCAAATGGATCTTCGATTTGCAAGATACAGATGTATATTGGTGTACTGCTGATGTAGGTTGGATTACTGGACACAGCTATATTGTCTATGGACCCCTTTCCAACGGTGCAACTACTCTGATGTATGAAGGTGCGCCTCGTGGGTCAAATCCTGGGTGTTTCTGGGATGTAATTGAAAAATACGGTGTTACTATTTTTTATACTGCACCGACGGCAATTCGCGCCTTTATTAAGATGGGTGAACATTTACCCAAGGCGCGTAATCTTTCTTCTCTGCGGTTGCTGGGAACTGTGGGTGAACCGATTAACCCAGAGGCTTGGATGTGGTATCAAAAAATTATTGGGGGCGATCGCTGTCCGATTGTTGATACTTGGTGGCAAACGGAAACTGGTGGTATCATGATTACACCACTACCAGGGGCAATTCCCACTAAACCCGGTTCAGCCACTCTACCTTTCCCTGGTATTATTGCGGATGTGGTGGATTTAGAAGGTAATTCTGTTCCTGAGAATGAAGGCGGTTATTTAGCGGTAAGGTATCCTTGGCCGGGAATGATGCGGACTGTATATGGTGATCCAGAACGCTTCCGTCGCACCTATTGGGAGCATATCCCCCCCAAAGATGGGAATTATATCTACTTTGCTGGTGATGGTGCGAGAAAGGATGAGGATGGTTATTATTGGGTCATGGGGCGCGTTGATGATGTGCTGAATGTATCGGGGCATCGTTTGGGAACAATGGAAGTTGAATCTGCGTTGGTGTCCCATCCTGCGGTGGCTGAGGCTGCGGTTGTCGGTAAACCTGATGAGTTAAAAGGTGAGGAAGTTGTCGCTTTTGTGACTTTGGAGGGGACTTATCAAGCCAGTGAGGAGTTGAGTAAGGAACTGAAAAAACACGTTGTGAGTGAAATAGGAGCGATCGCTCGTCCGGGTGAAATCAGGTTTACTGATGCTTTGCCAAAAACGCGATCGGGTAAAATTATGCGGCGTTTGTTACGGAATTTAGCTGCGGGTCAAGAGGTGACAGGTGATACTTCAACATTGGAAGATCGCAGTGTGTTGGATAAGTTACGGGAAGGTGCATAGTTTGAGTTAGTTTTTCAAAACTGTGTAAAATCTGTATGGGGTGGGCAAAATTGCCTACCCTATATTGTGTGAGGAAAATTATAACTTGAATTATGATAGGGGTATATATAAGAAAATGAGAGATTCACTAGGACAAAGGGGTGAGAGGATATTTGAAGTTTTAATCACTAAATTTCACCTTGATACTAGTCCAATTTTTAAGCCGCAGTTTTTAGGAGATAAATGGCAGTATGTTGATTTTATTGTGGAGTTAGTAGGTGCAGGTTCATATATTCCCTATTTCTTTGTACAAGTCAAAACTACTAGGCAAGGTTATACTAAAAAAGAGAATCGCCTCAAGGTGAAAGTAAAAGAAGAATCTGTAATTAGTATAGCATCTTATCCAGCACCAACTTATATAGTTGGGATTGATGACATTCAAGAAGTTGGTTATTTAGTTTCTGCTAATGGAGAAAATTCAAAATCTCTCTCAAGTCTATCTACTAATTTTCCTATTAATAAACAGAATAGAGAAATTCTTTGGCACGAAGTAAATAATTTTTGGAGTCAATACAGCCCGAAAAATTTAGTTTCACAATTTTCTGATCAACAATGGAGATAAAACAATGCAAACGGAACAACCTTGGTATATTGGTTTACGTTCGGAAGCTTTGACAGTTGTTTACTTAACTCGTCGTGATGATTTAATTGTTTCTCAACAAAAACAAGGCGAAGGAGGTTTAGATTTCTCAGTTACAATCACAAAAGATGGTAATTACACTGGGAGAATTTTTGGGGTAGAAGTGAAAGCAACAGTTTCTAGTTCTGAAGTAATTCAGCATGATGATATTTTTCAGTTAAAAAATAACAAATATAAGAATTTGAAAGTTTTCAGAGATATACCATTTCCAGTTTGCTTGTTTTTCTTTACGCTAGATAATGACAAAGGATATTATAGATGGATTTTAGAACCTATTATTAAAGAGGGAAATAATGTGGCGTTAAAATTTAATCAAGGTGATGAATTTAAAAGTCTAAATAAAGAAGAAATAGATAATATTATTGTAATGGTCAATAGTTGGTATGACTATAAAAGTAATTTAGTACAGGTATAAAATTCAAAAGTGTTTAGGAAATGATCGCTCGTCCTGGTAAAATCATGTTTATTAATGGTGCATTTAATCCATATTCTTTTAGTAGGAAGGAAGTATCTTTAGTGTATAATTCTAATTATTGATATGCAAAACATCTGAATTAAGGTTCGGATATAGTATTGCTCAATATATTGCAACTACTTTCACGAGAATATTTTCTGATAGAGATAATAAAAATCAAATTTTACCAGGTAATTTATGAAACGCGACATGGATTTAATCAGGCAAATATTGTTCCAAATTGAATCTCACGAATCAGGTTATGCACCTAATAATATAATAGTCGATGGGTACACCAATGAACAAATAGGCTACCATATTTTTATTATGATTGAGGGTGGTTTGGTTAAAGGTATAGATGTGTCATCTACGCACAGTAGTAGTCCCCAAGCGATTGTAAGGAGACTTACTTTTTCAGGACATGAATTTATTGATGCTGCAAGATCAGAGTCTGTTTGGAAGAAAGCAAAGAATTTATTAGAAGCTCAAGGATCTAGTATAAATACAGTCACTATGGGAGTTCTTACTCAACTTCTTAGCAGTATAATTAAACAACAACTAGGTTTATCCTAAGTTTTACATCTATAAATAAATGAGGTGAAATCATGACAACAAAAAAAAGAACTAATCAAAGAAATTTATCAAGCACCCAATTTTTTAATTGAAGAAGTCTTAAATTTCTTACTTACTCTTCATCAAAAACAGATTTAAGCAAAGAACTTCCGAAAATATAACTGGAGATGTTACCAATAACTTATCATCTCCATCTTTTTTAAATTTCGTTGATGATATTACTAGCCAAATTCCCCAATCCGAATGGAAAAAACTACCATCTGATATATCAAAAAATTTAGATTACTATTTATATGGTTCACCGAAAACTGAAGAATGAAAAAAGTATTTGCTGATACAGGTTATTGGATCGCTCTACTAAATCCTCATGATGAATTGCATCTTAAAGCTAGAAATGTGTTTGATTTTATTTGTGGTGTACTAATATTTTAATTTGTCTGAATCAGGATGTCCAGGATTTGAGGATTTTCAGGATGTTATTGAATGATTATTTTTGAATAATTTAAACCATCTAAAAATTACCATCCTGTTCATTCTTTAATCACGGTTATAGCGGTATGCAGTTGAATGAGATACGAACTTGTGTACTATAGAATTGATGTACTATTGATTGGTGTATTTTATGATCTTTTTGCACTCCTAACGCACCCTACAAACTACTAATTTTCATTAGCTTCTATCAAAATAGTATAATAGAGTTGATCACCCATTCTAAAAGCTGTGTGAGAAATTAACTTATCCATCAAAGATTTAACATTATTAATTAATCCTCTTTTTTTAGCAATCAACAATATACCTAATACTCCAGTCAAAGACAATCCTAATTTTATTGCTTCCTGTCTTCCTAATCTTTCATCTATTAACAACTTATTAGCATTTAATTCTATTGCTAATACAATTGCTTCAGATTCTCCCCTATCTAAATTTCGCTGTAAATCTTTTACTAATTGATAATTAATAACAGGTTGATTCTTGATAAAATTAGCATTTTTTATAGCATTATTAACTTTTTCTCCTGCTCTAATATCTGTTAATTCATCATATACTGCTTGAGGAATAATAACTTCACTATAAATTTCTTGCAGTAAAAATAGGTGATCAATTTTAGCTAAATTGCTAATTGGTGATGTGTTACTAACAATAATCATAACCAACCTGTTTCTTTAAGAGTTTTCATATCTTCTTGAAATTCAGCAACATCATAATGAAGGGAAATATTACGTTGAGCGAGTAGTTCCTGAAATTCCACATAATTCATTTCAGCGATTTTACTAGCTTTACCTAAACTAACTTTTTCTTTTTCAAATAACATCACTGCAATTTCTATTAATAGTTCTTTTGATGTCATTCCTGTAGAATGGAGAATTTCATCAGAAATAGTTAAACTCATAAGTTTATCTCCTCATGAAAGTTGTGTTGAATTAATTATTTATTTTTATAAAGTATGATAATGATATAATATCACAATTTTTATACATCTTCAAATCTTAATTAAATTTTGCATTTGTCTGAATCAGGATAACCAGGATTTTAGGATTTTCAGGATGTTTATTCTATTTATCTGTGTTCATCTGCGTTTATCTGCGTTCGATTATTCTTGATATTACTGTTACATTACCATTATTTATTTAACCATTGATTTATTTGAGTTAGCAAGATTATAGATAGTCTACTAATTGTAGAAACTCTTCGGTTCTTTCAATCATTAGTTTTGCATCTTCAGCAGTTAACCGTTCAGAGCGATCATAATCTCCCTTTAAACGTATCTGTTCTGCATCAATTAGATAACGGTGAAATTTAGGATCAATTTTACCAGTTCTGGCGAAAAGTTCGCCAAATTTACTAATTACAGCAGAGTGTTTGCTAAAACTGAGATTTTCACCTACTAGGAATGCTTCAGCTATATAAAACATGGCATAATAAGCACGAGAAGCAGCAAAATCAGGTAGATTTTCACCAGCTAAAATTTTAGCTGCACGTAGACTATCTTGAGATTTTTGCACTAGAAACTCTTGTTCTTTGTTCATAAAAATAAATACCTTCTTTTTTGATATTTTGGATTAGCATTGTTTGTTCTTTCTCAAAACGACTAAGGGAGTAAAATAGGTTAGAAATTACTACACTATATTTTAAACAAAGGGGACTAAGAAAAAAGCCAATTTTTTCAATTTCTTTGGTTGCTTGCACTAAATCTTTAAGTATAATTAATACATCAAAATCTGAATCAGGAGTAGCATCACCACGCGCTTGAGAACCAAAAAGAATCACTGCAATTAGTTGATCTTGGTATGTTTCAAGCAAGTTATTACACAACTCCTGCATAATTTCTTCTAGTTTTTGGTGTTTCATCGTTTAGTAATATTTTCTACTTGGAGATATAGCATTTTTTGTCAGAATCAGGATTTTAGGATTTACGGGATGTTGATTTTATTTGTGGTGTACTAATATTTTAATTTGTCTGAATCAGGATGTCCAGGATTTTAGGATTTACAGGATGTTGTTTGAAAGTATCATGTTTTGATTTTTGATTGTCCATCTTTATCTGTGTTTATCTGCGTTCAATTATTCTTGATATTACTGTTAGATTACTAATCTTTTTTAAAAGAACCACAGAGGACACAGAGGAAAAATATCAGTTATCTTTGTGTGGGAAGGGAGTAATTTTCTCGTTCATCTAATTAATTAGATCAGAATTGGGGAAGCTTTAATCAGAAAATAAAATCCTGTAAATCCTTTAATCCTGGATATCCTGATTCTGGCTTAATAATTTTCTGAAAGCTTTAGATGTTACAGTTTACGAGTCTCGATACAAGAGAAATTACGCGAACAACGCGACGCTGAAATTCCCTAACTGTAAACACCCCCACCAATGCCCCCACCGGACGACCCCCCCAGTCATAGATACTAAAGGGTAAGTGTCCTCTTGGTATCTGATTTTTATAGACATCATACTTTGTGTTCCATCCCACATCGTTAACAAACATATTCCAGGCTAAAAAATCATATTTATCGCTACTAAACTCACCACCGACACTCAAATAAATTTCCGTTTGGACGCTGAAGCCAAATCTTCCTTTACTGTATTCTACCCACAATTGGTCAATTGTGCGAAGGTCTTGGCATGGAAAATTTAATAGTTCATCACTTGTAAACGAGTCACCTGACTTTTTACCCACAGCTTTAATCATAACTTCGTAAGTTTCTTTATCTGCTTCTTCCCAGTTTTGTGCTTTGAGTAAATCATGCAGGTTATTGTATTCCATTCCTACTTCTGATTTTAATTGTATTTCTTGCTCTTTTTCAATATTAACTAAACCCAAATTTTCCCGAAACTTTAATACTGTCGGAGTCCGGTTTTCTGGTTCTAATTCCATACCCTGCAAAATAGCATCATTCACCCTCTGACTCAGACTTTTATTATAAGCTTTTGGTTTTGCTAAAAGGTCAAAATCTTTAATCCTTTCACGTTTGTATGCGGGTACTGGAGTAGATTTTGATTCTTGTTTCAGTCCATCAGCCGTGAGAAGATAATATAAAGTTGCAGCCAAAGCGTAAACATCACTATGGGGTCCAAAATTGCCTTTATCTCGATATTGTTCAATAGGTGCATAACCTTCTGTTAATGAGATAGTCATGCTTGTGTTAGCCATACTGCGAGTTGAACCAAAATCAATTAAAACCGCTTCCTGTTCATTTCGGCGTAAGAGAATATTTTCGGGTTTAATGTCGCGGTGTAAACTTCCTTTGGCGTGAATATATTCTAAAGCCTGACTAATTTGATTTATATATAGTAGTGCTTCACTTTCAGAAAGTTGTCCTTTATTCTGGACATACTTAAATAAAGTTACCCCATCAATATATTCCATCACCACGCCAACCAATCGAAATTTCTCTTCCTCAATTACTTCTACTTCTTCGATAACTTCATGGACTTTGAGAATGTGTTTATGATCAAAACTTGCTATTTTTATAGCTTCGTTAATAAACTTAACTTGTTGGACTGCAAAGTCGTCTCGCAATTGCATTTGCTGATTGAGAGTTTTAATGGCGTATAATTTACCCGTCTTGGGTTCTAAAGCTTTGTAGGTAATACCAAAACCACCACTACCCAAGGGTTTACCTTGAATGATAAATCTATCCTTGTTGATTTTTTGCCCTGGTTGCCAAATTATCATCGGTTGAGGAATATGTCAGGATAATGATTTTTATAGTGACTCATTTTACCATCTAACCGCCCTAAAAAACCCACCCCACACCTCAGACAGATGAAAAGGTATAGACTCAGCATCTAAAATATTAAAGCCCGATTGATACTAAAAGTATGAATTCAAATTTTCATTTTTGGACGCTGACACCTACAGATGGACAATTCAACCATCAATTATCCAATTGGAATTTTTAGCTTCAACATAAGAGCGATCGCTCTCCAACAAAACCTTTATGCAGGGTTGATTTGCACCTTTCGAGTCTGAATTAAGTTGATAATTGAACCCTTTTCTAAAATCCCCAACAACACACCATTGTCTTGAACTACAGGCAGTGCAGATATCCTTCTTGTTTCTAGTAACTTCACTACTTCTAACAAAGATTGAGTTGATGGAATTGTGTTCGATGCTTCAATTGGTTGCATTACTTCCCTGATTGGTGTTTCTGTCCACAATGTAGTGGGAATGGAACGCAGACTTTCAACTGTAATCGCTCCTACCAATTGCCCATTTTCATCTGTCACCAAGAACCGATGCCAGTTTTGCCAATTTAAAATTCGCTCATCAGCAAATTCTCTCAATGTAAGATTAGCAGTGACAACTGGACTGTTATTTGTTACAGCGTCGGCAGCGGTTAAACCTGTCAGTTGTTCTTGTACTCTGGCATATTGAGCGCTGCTACCAGCATTTTGTAACAAAAAGAAACCGATTAATACGTTCCAAAAGTTACCAAAACTACTAAAAAAGATTAAGGGAATTAAACCGGAAGCGATCGCTATCCAACCAATAATCTGCCCAATTCGGCTGGCAAAACCTACACCTTTATAGGGATTTCCAGTAATCTTCCAAACAATAGATTTCAGTATATTTCCGCCATCTAAGGGCAACCCAGGAATCAGGTTAAATAGTGCCAAGACTAAATTTACAGAAGCCAACAGACCAATTATCGCTCCCATTGCACCAGATGCACCAGTCGCAAAACCAACGCCTGTAAATGTTCCAAATAATCCTAGACTAACTAAAGGCCCAGCGATCGCTACCCAAAAAGCCCCAGCCGGTGTTTCCGATTCTTTCTCTAAACTGGCTAATCCACCAAATATAAATAATGTGATTGATTTTACATCAATGCCTTGACGAATAGCCACAAAGCTGTGTCCTAATTCATGGGCAACCACAGAGCCAAATAACAATAACGCTGTCGTCAGTCCCAGTATCAATGCTAACCCCCACGACAGTTGGGGAAATAGTGCTAATTGACTGCTATAGGTCCACGTGACTAAACCTAAAATTAAAAACCAGGACGGATGGATATAGAAAGGAATCCCAAACAGATTACCAACACGAATTGTACCATTCATGATGTCTACCTTTGATTTGATGTCTCCATCGTAACGAAATGTTAAGCAATTTTAATCTTAGCGATGGTAGTAGTCTCCGTCCGTTAAGGTGCGGTTATACGACTTTTGGCACTTAATGAGCGAATTTAAGGAATCAAATCAACTTCGCACAGAGAAAGAACGGTATTAATAAATGCCTTCAATTCAGGACACTGATTAACAGAAACCATCAAATCTTGGTTTTTCAAAATTCTCCCAGCATCACGAACTTTACTATAACTATTTTGACATTTACCTATTTCAAATATTTCCTTAATTCGATATGAGGGTGATTTATCATGATTCACTTGTTCTGGTAAACCTCCTGGTGCTGATTTATTAGATTTAGCTAACTTCTGAATTATTGACCAATAAGGTAATAGCCAAGCTTCAAAATCATGCTGCGCGACATGGGGATAAAAATTAGGATTATTCCCTACCCATTCTCGCATTTTGGCTTTAGCATCTGCCGCATCTTTGAAATCATTTGTTCCTGTATAAACATCAGTTAAAGCAATTACCGCATTAAAAGCATCTTTACCTATCAGTAAATTATCAACAATTCGCTGAAGTTTATCTCCTTTTGGAATGCGCCCATCATGGGATATAAACTTAAGTTTGGGCATTTGTTGTTGCAAGCGTAATTTAAGAAAATCTAATAAAATTGGCTTAAATGCTGTTTCTGTTGCACCCTCAACTAAAATAGCTATTTTCATGGACGACCACCGATTAAATTCATTGCCCAAATTTGATCTAAACTATATTCTTCTAGCCAATGTTCTAAATTAAAAGAATCACCCCAAGTCATCGTAGTTAGTCCATCTTCTGCGTCACAGACTAGCACTTCTTTAGGCTGTAAAAATCGGATCAATCTGTCTGAATGAGTAGCCACAATTAGCTGTGTTCTTTGTGATGCTTCTCGCATTACATCAACCAAAAGTCTTAATAATTCTGGGTGTAAACTAACTTCTGGTTCATCAATAAGAGTTACCGCAGTTAAATCTGGACTTTGCAATAATGTCACCAACCAAAGAAACCGTAATGTTCCCTCAGAAAGTTGGTGCATATAAATAGGTTTAGAAAAGTTTTTATCTTTCCAAGTCATGGTGATAGTTCCTGCTGCTACTGGAGGAAAACTCAATCTTTCAAAATCTGGAAATGCAGCAGCAAGTGTATCTTCGATCAGTTCAAATCTTTCTGGGTCAGTTTCTCGAAGATAATAAAGACAGGCAACTAAATCTTCACCATTAGCACCAGGTAATGTTGCAGGACGCATTGATTGTGGTAGACGGACGGGACTTTTAGGAGCAACATTCAATGCGCCGTAAAATGTACAAGAAGCTAATTGTTTCCGTATGTATTCTGGTTCTTGATACATTTTAGGAACTTGAGCAAGAGAAGTTTCTAAAGGATTATGATCCCAATTTGGACGTAATAATTTTTGATCCTCAAAATTAAAATACTTCACATCTAACCCAAGTGAATCAATGTGCTTGGATGGTTCTAAACCCAAGAAATTATTTTCACTTAGTGTTTCTTGCACAATTTCATAGGTAAGACCTTTTAGAGCAACTTCTAGATAGTAATCAAGTGGTGCATGGCTAGGCACATTCATGGACAAAGAAATAGCTATACTATTGGTTCTATCGCGGGTAATAATATCAGGTAGTCCACCTAAATCTGAAATTTTGTTACCTAATTGAGCATTAGCTGATGCTGCTAAAAGTGAAAAAATTTCTAACAAAGAAGTTTTACCTACACCATTAGCACCAATCATCACTGTTAGAGGTCGATTACGCATATCAACTCGTACATCAAACAAGCGACGATATCCTTTAATTTCTATATATTCAAATGAACTCATAGCATTTTTTTGTATTAATAATTTTAAACCAAGTTGTTATAAATAAGGCAACAGCAAAATAATTATTACCCACTTTCCCCTAACTAGCAACTTACGTTATTATATCCCCAACGTTAAAACTTTGTCCTCTGATACTAATTTTCGTCCACGGCGGATTTCGACTGTATCATTAACTTTGACCTCACCATCCAAAATCATTAGTTTGGCTTAAAGCTGTGTCCTAATTCATGGGCAACCACAGAGGCAAATAAGAATAACGCCGTCATTAGTCCTAGTATCATTACGCACAAGTTACTGAGAAATGAAAAACGAACCGCAGAGGCGCGGAGTTCACAGAGAAGAGTTTATTGAGCGATCGCTATTGCTAAAATCATCTGAATTACCTAAATTAGGAGAGAATATAATATTCCTCTGTCCCCTTGGTGCATAACTTCCATGACCACCATTTCCGAAAATCCATTTTCTCCCCAAGAAATAGCCTCAGAAGGCATAAAACCAGAAGAATATACAGAAATTGTCCGCCGTTTAGGTCGTCACCCCAACAAAGCGGAACTGGGTATGTTTGGGGTGATGTGGTCAGAACATTGCTGTTATAAAAATTCTCGCCCTTTACTCAAACAGTTTCCCACAACGGGGGAACGCATCCTGGTCGGACCCGGTGAAAATGCTGGCGTTGTAGACTTAGGCGACGGACTACATTTAGCCTTTAAAATTGAATCCCATAACCACCCCTCAGCCGTTGAACCATTCCAAGGTGCAGCCACGGGAGTGGGTGGTATTCTTAGAGATATTTTTACCATGGGGGCGCGTCCCATAGCTTTATTAAATTCCCTGCGCTTTGGTTCTCTCGAAGATGCCAAAACCCAAAGACTATTTACTGGTGTAGTTGCGGGAATCTCTCATTATGGTAATTGCGTTGGAGTTCCCACTGTTGGGGGTGAAGTATATTTTGACCCTGCGTACTCTGGTAATCCCCTGGTGAATGTGATGGCACTGGGATTGATGGAAACGCCAGAAATTGTCAAATCGGGGGCTGCTGGTATCGGAAATCCGGTGCTGTACGTCGGTTCTACCACCGGACGAGATGGCATGGGTGGGGCTAGTTTCGCCAGTGCTGAATTGAGTGAACAATCTTTAGATAACCGTCCCGCAGTGCAAGTGGGCGACCCATTTTTAGAAAAATCGCTGATTGAAGCTTGTTTAGAAGCATTTAAAACTGGGGCTGTGGTGGCTGCCCAGGATATGGGGGCGGCAGGTATCACCTGTTCTACTTCAGAAATGGCTGCTAAAGGTGGTGTGGGAATTGAGTTTGATTTAGATAAAATTCCGGTGCGGGAATTGGGGATGATTCCCTATGAGTACCTGCTTTCCGAATCCCAAGAAAGAATGCTGTTTGTGGCACACAAGGGAAGGGAACAAGAATTAATTGATATTTTCCACCGTTGGGGACTACAAGCAGTTGTGGCAGGTACGGTAATTTCTGAACCGGTGGTGCGAATTTTCTTTCGGGGTCAGGTGGCTGCGGAAATTCCGGCTGAGGCTTTGGCAGAAAATACTCCTCTCTATGAACGGGAATTATTGACAGAACCACCAGAATATGCTCAAAAAGCTTGGCAATGGTCATCTGATTCTTTGCCTCCCTGCAATAGTGAAGGGTTGGAAATTGGGGAAATTTGGCAAAGTTGGAATGATATTTTATTAACTTTGTTGGATACGCCTACTATTGCTTCTAAAAGCTGGGTTTATCGTCAATATGATCATCAGGTGCAGAATAATACTGTGTTGTTACCTGGTGGGGCTGATGCGGCTGTGGTGAGGTTGCGTCCTTTAGAAACCGCTTCCCCAAGTAGGGGGGGTAATAAAGCTGTGGCTGCAACGGTGGACTGTAATCCTCGCTATGTTTATCTTGACCCCTACGAAGGGGCTAAGGCGGTGGTGGCTGAAGCTGCCCGGAATCTTAGCTGTGTGGGCGCTGAACCCTTGGCGGTGACAGATAACCTCAATTTTGGTAGTCCTGAAAAACCGATTGGTTATTGGCAATTAGCGTCAGCTTGTCGCGGTTTGAGTGAAGGTTGTCGGGAGTTATCAACTCCTGTGACGGGGGGGAATGTCTCTCTGTACAATGAAACTTTTGATGCTGAAGGTAATCCTCAACCAATTTATCCGACTCCGGTGGTGGGGATGGTGGGGTTGATTCCTGATTTAACTAAAATTTGTGGTCAAGGTTGGCAAAATGTAGGTGATATAATTTACCTTTTAGGTTTGCCTGTGGGAGCTAAAATTGAACTGGGTGCTTCTGAGTATTTAGCGACTATTCACAATACTGTGACTGGGAAACCGCCAAGGGTTGATTTTGATTTAGAACGTCGTGTACAGAATGCTTGCCGTGAAGGGATTCGGGCTGGCTGGGTGCGTTCTGCCCATGATTGTGCTGAGGGTGGTTTAATTGTAGCTCTCGCGGAGTGCTGTTTGTCTGGCAATCTCAGTGCGGAAGTTAATTTAGGTATTTCAGCGAACCAGTTAACACGATTAGATGAGGTGTTGTTTGGTGAAGGTGGGGCAAGAATTTTAGTTTCTGTAGGTTCCCAATTACAGGAAGTTTGGGAATCCTATTTACAGGAGCATTTGGGGATAGAGTGGCAAAAGTTAGGTGTGGTTGCTAATTTAGACACAGAATTAAAGATTTTGGATACTGAAAATCAACCATTGATCACGGTTACGATCAAAGAGATGAGCGATCGCTATTTTAGTGCGATCGCTAAACGTCTGTCCATGCACACGAATACCTAAGCCAGATCAAAAATCAAGGATTCACCATGAAAATTTACACTTCCTACTTGAATCTTAACCAAAGTACGATACTGTTTTAATGGATGGTTAAAGATTTATTAAGAATTTGAAAACTATTCATTAAAGAAGAGGAATGGG
>NZ_JAYGHC010000070.1:1320-3340 GCF_034932285.1 Cronbergia sp. UHCC 0137 | reverse complement strand
AATAAAAAATTTATTCTTCTCTCCCCCTGCCTCCCCTGCCCCCCCTGCCTCCCCTGCCTCCCCTGCCTCCCCTGCCCCCTGCCCCCTGCCCCCTGCCCTCTTCCCCCCTCCAGTCCCCAGTGACCCGACAGACACCCCCCCACCAGGAGCAAAACCAGCATGATTCCCATCCATCCCGTCACTTCGGATGAATATCCCCAACTTGCCAACAACCCAATCAACAGTCCAGAAAATCGACCAGACAAGCCAGAAGAAGCTTGTGGTGTTTTTGGTATTTATGCCCCAGAACAAGATGTTGCTAAACTGACCTATTTTGGATTGTATGCCCTCCAGCACCGGGGACAAGAATCAGCAGGTATTGCCACCTTTGAAGGCAAGCTAGTACGCCATCACAAAGATATGGGGTTGGTGTCTCAAGTTTTTAGTGAATCGGTTTTAGACGAGTTGCCCGGAAATCTAGCTGTAGGTCATACTCGTTATTCAACTACCGGTTCTAGCCGCAAAGTTAATGCCCAACCAGCCATTGTTGAAACTCGTTTAGGATCATTAGCCTTAGCACACAATGGTAACTTAGTCAATACAATGCAGTTGCGAGAAGAACTGCTGAAAAGTAATTTTAACTTATTGACAAGCACAGATTCAGAAATGATAGCGATCGCGATCGCTGAAGAAATAAACGCCGGTGCAGATTGGTTAGAAGGTTCTATCCGCGCCTTTCACCGTTGCCAAGGAGCATTTAGTCTAGTTATTGGTACACCCCACGGCATCATGGGAGTGCGTGATCCTAACGGCATTCGTCCCTTAGTCATAGGCACACTAGATAGTAACCCAGTGCGTTACGTTCTCGCTTCCGAAACTTGCGCTTTAGACATCATTGGTGCCGAATATCTCCGAGACGTAGAACCAGGGGAATTAGTTTGGATCACCGAAACCGGTTTAGCATCCTTCCACTGGAATCAACAACCAGAACGGAAGTTATGTATTTTTGAAATGATTTATTTTGCTCGTCCTGATAGCATCATGCACAACGAAAGTTTGTACAGTTATCGGATGCGGTTAGGACACAGAATTGCTCAAGAATCCCCTGTAGATGCAGATATAGTCTTTGGTGTTCCTGATTCTGGCATACCAGCAGCGATCGGTTTTTCCCAAGCCTCTGGAATACCCTACGTTGAAGGACTAATTAAAAATCGTTACGTGGGACGCACCTTCATTCAGCCTACCCAAACCATGCGCGAGTCTGGTATTAGGATGAAACTCAACCCCCTTAAAGATGTCATCAACGGTAAAAGAGTAATTATCGTAGATGATTCCATAGTTCGCGGAACCACCAGCCGCAAACTGATCAAAAGCTTGCGAGATGCCGGTGCAACTGAAGTACACATGAGAATTTCTTCCCCTCCAGTTACTCATCCTTGTTTCTACGGCATAGATACCGATTCACAAGATCATTTAATCGCTGCAACTAAGTCAGTACAGGAAATAACCAAGCAACTGGAAGCAGATACTTTAGCCTATCTTAGTTGGGAAGGAATGCTAGAAACAACCAGAGAAGACACTAATAGTTTTTGTTCTGCTTGTTTTACTGGTGATTATCCTGTAACCATTCCTGAACACATGAAGCGTTCTAAATTGATATTAGAAAAGGTTGTGGTGTAAAATACACCCCACACCAAAAGGAATAACCCAACAAAGTCGCGGAAATGTTGGGTTTTCTTGCGTTAAAGGGTAGTGGTGTACAAGTAGTGATTTTTAGGGCTAAAACTCTTGGTATTTATGACATCAATGGGGAAAATATGGAGTAATTTTAAATGGTTTTTAATCTTCATCATCAGCATCTTGTTGTAAAATACGATTATTCAATCGCTCATATTCATCCTCTAGTAGCCTGATATTTGCCTGTAGTTTTCTTAATTTTTATTTCACCGTGGTGCAGGGGTATTCGAGTGACCTTGGACATTGCCAATGCTTTCTTCAATTTGTAAAGACTGCTGGTAGAGCAATACTTGTCGGTTAAGCT
>NZ_JAYGHC010000070.1:0-1267 GCF_034932285.1 Cronbergia sp. UHCC 0137 | reverse complement strand
GTTGGGTTTCGCTGTCGCTTAATCCAACCTACAAAAACTCTTAACTAAAGGAAACAATCATTATTTTAAATTATTTATTATCATTAATTATGCGTTACGCTGTTATTGGTTATTGTTGGGTTTATTTGCGCCTTTCTAAATTGCAACAGAAGATGTAGTAAGGGATGATAAGAAAATCATTATTTCTTGTATTAATGGATGTTGTTGCAATATCTTAATTTCTTCATCATTTATATTGCTAAATATTCTATCGTTAATGGATTGTTCTTTACCTAATACTGTCTCTAAAAATTCTTTAGGTTTACTTTGAGCAAATTTCCATTCTAAATCATTAAATTGGCGTTGGGCTATTTTTTCAATCAATGATTTATTTTGTATTAAAACAATTTCGATTTGGGGAACAGCTAAAGAAGCTTGAAAAGGGATGCCGGCAGATGCTCGACGCAATAAATAATTAATTAGATCTTGCTTTTCAAATATTTGGGATTCGTTGTCTGTATCTGCATCTAAAATTAATATAACAGGAGTATTTTTAGTAGCAAGTAGTGAACTTGCTAATGATCTTACTTCATACTGTCCGTTTCCTACAACGAATTTAACATCTTGCAGAAGATGTTTAGGTAGTAATTTCTGTAAGATTTCTTGATCTCTATTACCTTCTAATACTATATAAGCTAAAGTCATGATACAGCCTCAGTTTTAATGTTGTAATTAGCTAGTCCTTGTTCAATACAAATACGATATTTTTTGATTAATGCTCTACATATACACTTGTTTTCTAAGGAATATTTAATTTCTTCTCCTCCCCATAATAGAATAGTTTGAGGTGCAACAAATCCAGCTAAGGTTTCTGATGCTTCTGTAAATCCACTACGACTAAATATACTGCCAATAGTTGCTGCTGGTCTGCGTAATAATTGATTTCTTAGCTTGGCTATAGGTTCGATTTTAACAGGTTTTGCTGTGTCTTTACATTCTATTATACAAGATAAGCCATCTCCATAAACTACTCCATCAATTTGTTCTATCTCTTCTCCATCTAAATACACGCTATAAGGCCAGGTTACTTCGGCATTATTAAGTTGAAATGCTCGTAAAATGAGATATTCTAATGCTTTACCTGTATCCCAATTTGGTGTATTACCTGATTCAATTTCTGACCATAATTTGATTAAATCATCCCAGTTATAGGTAGTAATTCTTGCTTTATATTCTGCATTTGTGGTCATAATTATATCTGAAGTTTCGTATGTTGTAGCTTATTATC
>NZ_JAYGHC010000069.1:0-24282 GCF_034932285.1 Cronbergia sp. UHCC 0137 | reverse complement strand
GATCAAAAAGAGCGATCGCACTTTTAATTTTAGCCATCACTAATTCTACCTGCTTGGCTAATTCTAAGACTCTTTCGCTTTGCAATTGGATATTATAGCTATGACGTGCTAAATGTCTAAATTTACGATAATCATTCAGTTCTAATAACAGTGAACCTTGCCACAGAGGAGGGCGATTTTCACCACCTACATCTGCCATTTGTAATAATAATTTTTCATGCCAATTTTCTGTTTTTGGCATTCCTCCATCTAGGCTAACAGCAACTCTTTCGCTAATCCGTTCACAAGCTGTATAAAAATCACAGGTATAGCTGGCTAAAGCCGGGGTAAGAGCAATTTCTGGTATGTTGTCTGACTGTTCAAGAAGTTGAATAAGAGTCTGCAAATTCTCTTCTAAAGCAATCACTTCATCATCAATTCGAGTTTTTAAAGCCAGATATTTATTAGTAGGCATAGGTTTTTCTTTGAGAATCCGACAACGGACGAAATCTGGAACTTTTTCAATAGCTATTAAATCTATTTTTAACCAATCTGGTAATAATTTTTCTAATTCAGAATAAGCATCCCATATTTGTTGCTCTGACATTCCCCGCACGGCTAAATCTAAATCGGAATGCCAATGCCAAGGACTTTCACCTGATAAAGAACCAAATAATATTACTTCCTGCGCTGCAAATTTTTCTATGAGGATCTGCTGACATTTTCGCGCTACTTCTAATGCTTCTTGTTTTCTTTGTGCTAGGGATTGGTTTAAATCTAGCTTAATAAAATTTTCAATCATGCTAATACCAACAAGAGTATTTAGAGAGAATTTTAATTTATGATAACAAAGTTTTTTCGTTGGGAAAATTAATATAGTTTTTACTAAAATTAACTACGGAATACCTGCAAAAAACGATCAAAATCTTGGTCTAACAAAGGCTTCACTTCAACAGCTTTATGCAAATTACTTTCAAGTTGCAAAAAATCTAGCGGTACACCATAAGCATGACGAAAAAAATGCCGAAATCCTCGCAAAGCATTCAGTAAATCATAGCTTTCTATGGAAAGCAACGCTGGACGTACTCCCTGAACAGGCTGCATCATTCGCTTTAATAGTAAACTGTGCCACTGAGAGGTATCTGATATATTGTTTTCACAATAGTTTGCAACAACCTTTAATAATTCTTCAACAGCGCCATAAAAGTTGTGAAGTTGATAAGCCAAACTTTCCAATTTCTCGAAATTTTCTGGCGAAAGATTTTGCGATCGCTGTGATAACATATCAAAAACCCGATCAATTGTCACTCGCTGGGCTGCCATATCTGACTCCAGCATAGCTAAATCTTTTCTGTCCATAATATTCCCTGCTGACGAATGCGATCGGCAAATGGGCATTTAGATAGCTCAACTAAGTCTACTGGACGCTCTATTTGCTCTGATAACTGTGCTATTGCTGTAAAAAAATGCTCTGCATAAATAGTTTCAACCGCGACATCCACATCTGATCTTTGTGTAAAACAATATGGACGAGTCAGTGAGCCAAATACATAAGCTCTTTCAATTCCATAATGTTGACTTTTAGACTCTAGCCAGAATATTACCTGCTCTAAAGTTGCCAGTCGTTGTTGTTCATTTTGGTGACGACGAGCAGCGATCGCTTGATCTAAGATAGGAGTCGGATAGGACATAAAATATAAATTACAGCGTATTTCACACTGAATAAAATATAAACTTTGATGAGAATATTATAGCAAAGATTTGTTGTGAATAATATCGCTGTAAACTTTAACCAGTTTTGCTGCCACCTGATCCCAGGTATAATTTTCTAAGATGAATTTACGAGCGCGATCGCCCATTTCTTTAGCTTGCAAAGGATTTTCTAAAAGCTCAATTAAAGCCTTAGTTATCTGTTCAGTATTAATCTCAACCACACTAGCAACTTTAGCCGTAGCAGCTTCAGGAAAATTGCATCCAGTAGTAATCACACAAGGTAAACCACTAGCCATACCTTCCAAAACCGACATACTGAAGCCTTCAGAATAGGAGGGAGCAACATAAATATTAGCTGCTGCTAAAGCTGCATATTTCATCTCACCTGTCAACATTCCCGTAAAAGTGACAGCATTAATACAACCAGCTTTACTAAAATAACTTTCAGCAGTGGGCAAAAATCCTGTGTTATCTGGTCCTACAAGAATTAAACGGGTCTGGGGAAATTTTTGATATGCTTTAGCAAAAGCTGGGGCTAATAAATCCAATCCTTTTTTAGGATCAATTCGACCTAAAAATATAATTAATGTTTTATTGCGAGTTTCTGGAAATTGATTATAAAAAATTTCTGGGTTAGAAAGAGTTTCAAAGTCTTTTCCATCAATCCCATTAGGTATAATAACTAAAGATGGTTTTAAATGGAGACTTTTAATTCTTTTGGCTTCTATAGAAGCTAACATTTGAATAGAATTGGCTTTTTGCAAGGCTGGCTTTTCTAATAAATTAAAATAAAGTTTTTTCTTCCATGATTTATAAGCTAAAGCCCAAGGCTCTAACATACCTCGTGGAGTAGCAATGTAAGGAATCTTATGAATTTGGCATGACCAATATGCAGGTAAAACTGGATAAGAAAAAATAGCGTTAGTATGCACTAAATCATAATCACGAACATTCTTAAACAGCCAGTAAGTTAATGAAAAGCTGAATTTATAATCTAAAAAATTCCAATAAGGAAAATATTGAATCCGATAATTATTTTCTTTGATCCAAGTCAATAAAGGGACATCTATAATTTTAGATCCATTAGCATTAGTAGTGACAATATCTACGCTAACACCTTTTCTACCAATTGATCGAGTTAATTCCAGTACACTTTTCGATGGGCCACCATAGACTTCTCCTAATGCAGGGGTAACTATTAAAATCTTCATATTCAAAAGTTGACAAGTAGGTTTAAAAGTATTATAAATTGAGAATAGTTTAGCAGGTAAATTACAATGGTAGAAAATCAGAAATCAGTAATACAAAGTTTTTTTGATAAAACATCCGTTATATATTCAGATTATTTCAATTTAGAAAATAAATCAGGAACAACTTTCAACTTTAATAAACGCATGGAGATTATTAATCAATTATCTTCTCACGTTTCAGGACGATTATTAGATTGTGCAGTAGGAGATGGAAAAATCACATCTAATATCATTCAGTCGAATAAATTCGTAGAAGTAACCTTAGTAGATATATCGGCTAAAATGTTAGAATTAGCTTACAATAACTGTAAAAATCAATTTATCAATGAGGCAACAATAGAGTGTTTTAACTTAGATATCTTTGATTTTGTTCAGAATCAGGCTATTAATAGACAATATGACCTAATTATTTGTTCAGGATTAATAGCTCATATCCCTAACAGTCTAAAACTCTTAAAATCCTTGAAAGATTTATTGTCTAATAATGGAAAAATCATCTTACAAACCACATTACTAGATCATCCAGTTACTCAAATAGTAAAGCTACTTACACAAAAACAGTATTTTAAGAGAAATGGTTATAAAATATCATATTATACTCATGGTGATATAGTCCGGCTTTGTCAAGCAGCTAATTTTCACATCGAATCTGTAGAAAAATTTTCTATGGGTTGTCAGTTTTTAGATAATATACTTCCTCCATCCTGGAACTATTCATTAGAGTCTAGATTTGAAAGCCTATCAAAATATATGGGTTCTGAGGCAATCTATTTGCTAAATAAAGAAGTTTAGGGTTAGATGTTGTAGTCTACAGCTTTCAAAATTCCTAAGCCGAATTTTTCTATTGAAAAATTTTTATTTATGTGATTTAAGGCTGTTTGACTAATTTTGGAAAGATCATATTTTCTTTGAGTGATATTAATCATCAAATCAACTAACTCAGATAAAGAAACAGGATCGAAACCAAAACCATTAAGACCTTCTATGATTAGATCTTCATAACAACCGCAACGTTTAGAAACTAAGACTGGTAAGCCAGCAGCCATAGCTTCATTTACTACTAATCCCCATTGTTCTTGAATGCTGGCATGAATAAAACATTGAGCATGGGCAAAATAGAAAAGTAGTTCATCTTGTTGCAAGAATCCTGGAAGATGGACATATTTATCTAAATTTAATTGAATAATTTGTTTTTCTATTTGTAAACGCAGTTCTCCATCACCACACAATACTAAATCCCATGCTAAGTCACCTAATTTATCGCGATATTGAGCATAAGATTCTAAAATAAAGGGGAGATTCTTCTTGCTAATAAAACGATTAATTGTTAAAAAATATGGTTTATTAATAGGCTTAGATAGAACTCGAATTACATTAGGATCAAAAACTTTATTATTAACAACATCATATCCAAAATAAATTGATAATGGGTTCATACCTAAGTTTTGCAAATATCTTTGATGTGGTTTTCCACCAACAACAGCCGCATTATAATTTTGAATGATTTGTCTTTTTAACCACTCCTTGATTAGGTTCCTAGGTGCATCATCCTCCTTAGATTCAGAAAGCAAAATTAAAGTTTTTCTATTTAATCTACCCCATAAAAAAGCAGCTATCATTGCTGGTTCACTATAACCAGCTATGGCTATAGCATCAGGTTTATTTGTTGATAGTACCTTAAAGAGGTTTTGGATAAGAAATAATGTGGGAGTTTTTTCGTAAGAAGAAGTTTTGCATACAGTAATTATTTCAAAAGGAATATTATTTAGAGTAGTTTGCCAAGGGTATTCCTCTCCTGAACGAGCTAATTCAATACCGAAAACAGTCCATCCTTTAGATTTACAAGCATCATAAGCAGATGAAACTCTAGCAATATGATAAGGACCATAGTTAGCAAATAGAATTGCTATTTTTAGGTTTTTAGGAGGGCAATTCATGTTTATACTGGATAATGGAATTGAGTTTTATTAGTCGTTGAAGTTCAAGGCGTTCTAAATAGCGGACAATAACAAAGCCAAAAATCATAGGCCAAAGAACCAGTAGTGTAATATCCCGCCCTAAATTTGGTGTAATTCCTAAACCTACTAAGAAAAGTGCCAGCCTTAAAATTGATGCTCGCTGATTCCATAGTCGAGCTAGGAAAGCAGCCCAAAGAGACATTAAAATACCAGGTATTACTGGACCGAAAATAGGACCAAAATTGAGAACTCCACGCCCAATAAATCCGGCTGCAATTGTTGCCTGAATCCCACTACTTGGATTTCTTAACAAATTATATTCATGTCCTAAAAGTGGTTTGTTTGGCCAGAGAAATCTGGGGATGATATTTAAAGCTTCAGCTAGGTAGTCTATGCCATACTGTAAGGCTAGTTGACCTTCTTGATAGAATTTATTGATATAAAATAGTTCCTCAGCCATGTTTAAACCTTCATGCTTAACCTGGACATTTAGAGTAGCATTACCTTCAAAATAAGCATCAATACCTGTATTGCGAAAATTAATTATGATTAACAATAAGTAATTAATTAAAGCCAATAATCCAACCGAAATTATTACTTTTATCCACCATTTTTGACGAGAAGTTAGAATATATGTCATATATGCTGGCATGGCTACAGCCAGAAAGGCATTTCTCGTACCAGAAAGGTAGAAAGCAGGCCAACTAATGATAATAATTATTAAATTCATTATTTTAGATTGGAGTTGACGTTGAAAGAATAACAGAACTCCAAACATTGCACATATTAAGGTATAAGTATAACCAGCAGCAGAAATAATAAAGTCAAATCCTTCCCCTATTCCACTACGCATCCATAGTTTGGAAGACCAGCGACCACCTTGAGGAAATAGAGCTTGGAAAAAATTCCAGTTTAAGAGACTAACACCATAAATAAACAAAACTATCCATATTACTAATAATATTTGTAGTAACCTATGAGGATTTAAAGTAAACCAGTTAAAGTTAATAACTTTAGATGAATGTTTTCCTATTTTGCGAGTAAATTTGGGTACTAACCAACGGAATGTAATTAAGAAAATGCAGACCTGATAATAACCTTGTTCAAGAACAGAGTTATTAAAAATAGTTAATCGCTCAGGGGTATAGAAAACTTCTGTAAAGTACCACATCCCTGTGGTTAGATAGATCATCAAAGCAGGTACAGCCCAACTACGATATATTTTAGTAGCTGCTTCGATAAAAAATAAGATTAAAAGCGCAGATGCAATATAGTAACTAACAGGAATTTGAAAGTTTAGAGGCATAATTAAAGCTTCAATAAATTTTCTGCAAGGGATGAGAGATTAAATTGGTTGAGCAAATAAAACTTTTATATGTTTGTCAAAATTTTTAATAATCTTTGTTTATAACTATCCAAAGTAAATTCCTTGGCCTTTTGTCCAGCATTTTTAGACATCTCACGGCGTAAGTCTGGATTAATTGCTAATAATTCCAACTTATCAGCGATCGCTTTATGGTTACGAATTGGGACAATAAATCCCTCTATGCCATCTCTGACTACACTGCCAGTATTTGGGGTACAAATTACAGGTAATCCTGCGGCTAATGCTTCATAAATAACTGTTGCCGATCCTTCACAAATGGAAGGGAGGAGGAAAACATCTGCCCAAGCATAATGGTTAAGGATTTCTGATCGAGGAACAGAACCTGTTAATTCCACATGAGAAGCTAGGATAGACTTAATTTCTGGTTGAATGCCTCCTAATGAACCAACCATGCGAAATGTAGCTAATCCTTTTAATTTCTGGGCTGCTGCTAATATATAAGGCGAACCTTTCCGCAATCCTATTGCACCAATGGTTAAGACCCGCAATTGTCCATTATGGGGTAAATGCTCTGGCAGTAAAAAACGCCAATCCACTCCATAAGGTAATATTTGACACTTCTGTGATGATTCCCCACAAGCAATAATTCCATCGCGGACAAATTCTGAACCACAAAGAACAATATCGGCCGTTGACCATTCTTTTTGTTCTCTAGCTGATAATTCGAGTAAAAAAGGGTCTGCTTCTAAAGGAGATTCCCAGTCTGGAAAGGCTTGATATTCTTCTTGTAAGAGTTGATACTCAATTGCTTTTGGGGCAATAGTCTGTTCTGTAACTGTCATTAGTCCCTGCTTGCGGGCGTTTTGTAATATTTCTAAACCAGCAGTATTAAAAGTATAAATTCCTGATGCTTTCACTAGGCCTTGTTCTAGAATAAGTTTACAGAAATTCTGACCAGCCCATAAAAATGCTTGAGTAGTTTCTGAAGATGATCGTGCTTGACGTAGTTTTTGAGCATAATCAAATCCAAACCTGTTAAAAGCTGTAATTCTTTCTGATGGTATTCCTTCGGGTATTCGTCCCAACAGTCTTTTGATACTGGAGGGTTGTAAATACTGGGGAATTGTGTGAAGAATCTTTGTCCAGCCTTTGATAGCACAAATATCCGTGTATAAATGTTCAAGTAATCCGGCTTGATGTAGTATGCGAGGTACTGCATAGTGCATACGCGCCCCTAGTAGGGCTACTAACCATTTTTGTGGAGTTTCTTTCATTGAGGTTCAAAGTAACCAAGGGAAATAATTAAGTTGATAGCTGAGATTAGGTGATCTTTCTCCGATCGCTCTGGCTGGATTACCTGCCACAATGGAATAGGGATCAACTGAACGGGAAACTACTGAACCAGCACCAACTACAGCACCTTCACCAATTGTAACACCAGGTAAAATGATAGCTCGATAGGCAATCCAAGCCCGATCGCCAATAATCACATCTCCACCTCTATCGTCAAAATCTGGAGATTGGGGATCATGACCTAATGTAAGAATACTAGCTTCAGGACCGATAGAAACATCAGAACCAGTTTGAATTTTATAATGGCGACCATCTAATAAACAACCAAAGTTAATCACATTGCGATCGCCCAAATAAATTTTCCGACCATTGAGAAAACGACATCCCATTTGTACAGATGTTCCTTCACCTACTTGAGATAAATAAGTTTGAAGATAAGCCATTCTCAACCGACGAGATGGACAATTTGCTAGAATATAACTGTAGAAATAACTAAGGATACTACCACCAATCAGCCTAAATTGCATACTTTTAAATTTAGTAACCTGAAATCTTATTCATACCATTATTGAGGATTTTGATTTAATTCTCAAAGCTTTTGTGTAGACAGTCTTTCAGCCATTCAGTATCCATTGGTGATAAAGTGGGTGGTGGTGGTGGTTGCTGATAATTAATCCGCAAATCATAACCTCCCCGATCATAAATACCCTCAATAATCTTTTGAAGTTCTACAATAGGCTCACACTCTTCTATTTCCAAAGGAAGGGGAAAGCTGGGAATTTTGTCTCGTAGCGAAAACCCATATAAATCAGCAAAGGGGCGTTGTTCAGCACGACTAATGAGAATGCGGTAATCGCTATTAATATCTTCGTGATTTTGTCCTATTGCTTCTATTGGTTTTCCTCCTCTGAGTAAGTCAATTTCTACTAAATGGGTAAGACTTCCTAAAATTACCTGCCGTTTTTGTTGATAAGCATTTCTTCCTGCTCCCGCTACTTTATTTTTAGGTGAAAGTACCTCAATGCTTGTAATTACTCTACCCGTTCCCACTTCTCGAACTTCTAAATAACGTTCTTTAACTTCTTCTGGCATTGGCAATAATACTCTTTTGGGTTGAGGAATAAGTGTTGTTAATGCTGGGGAATGAGTTATTTTTTGCGCTGTTCGGGATGAAAAAACAACTGCATCGGGAATACCTACCAAAAGACTATCATTTGGCGTACTGAGATAGGTTCGGATCTCTATTTCGATATAATACTTGGGTAGTAATGAAGGCGCAACTGCATCAGCGATCGCTACTATTAAACGACTGTGAAAGGCTGACCAAAAGTTAGGGGATTCTAAATAGGGATTCATCCCAGGAAAGGGAAAAGCCATGGCAATCAATTATAATCTTATTTATTTGATTGTATCATCTGGTTCTAAATCAGAGCATCTCCAAGCCTATTAGCTATACAACAAGTTTTAACAAAATTTTATCTCATTAACCTAAAAATTAACTAATGCTGTTCCATAGGATCTATCTATTTTTCCTATTAAGCGGAATCCCGTCAATTGAACCCGTCTAAATTTTCTAGCCAGATAATATTTAGGAGATATCTCAGTTCTTAGTCGATATTCAGTTAGATCGATTTCTTCTATAGCAGTACAAAGATTTTTCCGAAGAAAGGAAATCACCTTAGCAACATGAGGATCTGTACTGTCATCTATTAACATTACACCTCCAGAGCGGAGTAAACGTAGTGCAAAGTAGGCATCTAAAAAAGCATCCTCAAACAGATGAGAACCGTCAATATAAATCAAATCATATTTCTTATCTTGTTTTATTAATTGAGGAAGAACATAGCAAGAATGCTCATAATAAATCTTTAAAAATCTATCCAACTTAGCATTTTGAACATTTATAACACCACAGTCATCATAGTGTATAAATTGGAATGGATCAATAGCGATATGCTCCGATTCTTTTAGGTTTAAGTTTAAGTGCATCGCACAAAAAACAAGTGTTGAAGCTCCATAGGCCATTTCAATTTCCAGTGTACTGGTTGCCTGCATTTCATTCATCAAATTAGAAATAACTACTAAATTATTAATAGTTGATATCCCTGTAGTTTGATGGATACGATCTGATCTGCCTACAACAGTTTGTCCTGATATTAAAGTATGTATTACTGGATTTAGCTTTAGTAAATCTGGTTTTTCATTAATTATTTTCATTCTGAAGAAGCTCCTTGATTTCTTTAGACCACAGTTTGTATGTCAATTCAGAGAAATGAACGCCATCAGAAAAATATTGATTGCGATCAAAATTTAGATTATCTTGAGATAATAAAACAGAATTAAGATCAATAAATTTATAACCATTACTTGTGGCAAGGTTTTTGATAAAATTATTGATTTTAATAATGCGCTTATCATAAGTTTTATCAGCCATAATTGGTAGGCTAGTTATAATTAACTGAGCAGTATTTTCTTGTTTTGCCTGTTGAATAATTTTGTTCCAATCTTCTTCAATATCCTGATCTGATAGTCTCTTATCAAAGAGATCGTTAGTTCCTGCCATAATAAATATATAGCGTGGACTTAGCTTGATGGCTTTGTCTAATGAACCACCAACTTGTCTTGTTGTGTAACCGTTATAACCCAAATTGTATGTAGAAAAAGGTACTAAACCAAGTCTTAGCCCCCAATTTCTCCCCCCAGCAGTAATAGAATCACCTATAAAAATATAATCTGGGTTTTTGAAGTGTGAAACTTTTGCAGTAATTTGTTCAAGAGTCACAAATCTATAATATTCAGATTGGACAATAAGAAGGGCAGATGGTAAAGTCGTAACCAAGTATATAGCATTTAATATGTATAAGCACCATCTATAAAGTTTTCTGTGTGTGTGGGGGGGGGTGGAATTTATACTTGAGAATTGATTTTTGCTAGACATCAGTTACTCTTCCCCAAAGTCGTTGACAAATAATTTCAGCATTTTTATCCCAAGAATTATCTTGTTCATACCGTTCCCATTGAGGTTGATCAATTCCATTTAACCATTGTTGGATACTATCACGGATAGCTTCCCAATCATCTGGTTTCACAAATACTCCCAACTTATATTTCTGAACAACACTACACCACCAACTTGTCTTGTTGTGTAACCGTTATAACCTAAATTGTATGTAGAAAAAGGTACTAAACCAAGTCTTAACCCCCAATTTCTCCCCCCAGCAGTAATAGAATCAAACATAAGTAATTTTAGAAATTAATAAATAAATTCTTAACATCTTTGACTTTTCTCGCTAGAGTAGTTTGATTTTCTTTCAGAGATGGAAATATTTTATAAACTACTTTCTTTAACAGAAATTTAATCATTGAAATCATAGATGTTCTTTGAAATACAGATACTTGATCAAACCAATCAAAATAGTATTGTTTATCAACATAGAATCCTAGTAAATCTAACATCTCTCTAATTTCATTAGTAGTATATTCCCTCCAATGAATTCCAATTTTCATGGTACTTTCTGGATTTAATTGCCAAATATAATGCTCAATTGGATTATGTATTGAATGACCTGTTAATAACCTAATTCGATTTTTTAATGAAGTAATATTAGGAAGTGACAAATAAAATAATCCATTAGGTTTAACTATTCTATTGATTTCTTTTATTAATGGTAATGGATTAAAATTCAAATGTTCTAATACTTCACACATTATCACAATATCAAATTCTTCTGTTTTACAAGGAAATTCTAACTGACTTAAATCACATCCAAATGAGCTAATATTATTTTTTGAAAGTTTTTTCTGCAAACTATCGTTAAAAATAAAATCGGGTATATCTGTAGCAGTCACTTGATATCCTAGCTGGCTCAGACAAATGCTGACCAATCCATAAAAAGAACCAATTTCTAATATTTTTAAATTTTGTCTAGAACTACTTTGTGTTATTTCAACTATATCTTGTACGGTTCTAATGTAAGATTCTCTAAGAGTTTTCAAATAAGCAATGTTAGACTCTAATTCTTTGTCCAATAAGACAGGATATTCTTGGTAATCTTCTAAGACAGAATTTACTAATGTAGCAATCTCGTTTTCTTTTATGTTCATCATATGAATAAGCACCATCAATCAAGTCTTTTTATAGAATTAGAAACATTTTATAAAAATGATTTTTTCTAAGAAAATATTCTGACAGGAGGACAAGATAGCTAGAAGGTAGATAGAGCAAGCTCCATAGCTCTTTGCCCTTTGATGTAATCCTTCAACCGATAGCGGCTAAATTGCAATAGTTCTTCTATACTTTCTTGAAACATTTTATGTACCCCAAGCCAATAATAGAGATGTTGACCTACATAAAAACTGCTGTGTCTGCGTTGACCTTTATATCTTTTTTCAGGTCTGGTGACATATTTTTGGATTCCCATATCCTTAATTTCTTTTCCTTGAACTGTGGCACTTGTGTAAGCTATAGCTATAACAATTATCAGCTTAGATAGATGTTGGGGTGCTAATTGAGAACCTTCTAAATTATAGCCTCCAGACTTAAAATCTCGAAACATCTCTTCAATATCAAATCTTTTTTGATACGCAATTATTGCTGTTTCTAAATCTTCAAAGTTAGTCAAGATATACCATGGTTCTTTTGTTTTAAACCCTCGATAAGTTTTTTTCCACTTACAGGCTAAGTTAAACTCTCCAAATCCCTTTTCCTTTGTAATATTTACATCATTCAAAAATAATTTAGTTCCTGGAGTTAAACCCAACTCCCTCATTTCTTGATAAACTCCATCTTTTGCCTTAAAATTTGTGCTTTGTTTTTGTCTTAAACAAAAGTATACACCTTCCTCCTCAAGCCACTTTCCCAGACTCACCGAGCAAAATTCTCTGTCTCCTAAGACCACTATTTTATAATCTGATAGCAGTTTAAATACCTTCTCCAATACTTGCTGTTGTTCTTTGAGATTGCTGCTGCCTTTTTTCTTTAATATTTCCCAATATATTGGGATGGCTCTTTTGTCATACACTATACTCACCATTAATATGTTTATTGCTCCCCAACTCGTCCGGTCTATGGCAATATATACTAATCCTTTGATTGTGAATCTCTCCTCCTGTTTTAACATCTCTTTTAGACATAAAAACCAGATTTTTTCAATATTCAGTATTTCTAGCTTTAAAAATCTTCTTAATTTCCTTTTTCTACTCTCAAATAAAATGGGTATGGGTAGGGCTTCTGCTAATATTTCTAACTTTGCTTGCTTCACTATTTGCAATGTTCCAACCATTATTAATAAAAGTAGATATCTGGCTCTTCCCAGTTCATTTTCTAACACTTTCTGGTATATTTCACTTATCATTTTACTCTGTTAGTTCATAATTACTATTTATTACTTATCTTTTTTTTGTCCCACATTCTGTATCTCCTACTACATAAGCTTTTTGTCCTTCTTGTCCCCCTGTCAGGAAAATATTACTCTTCCCCAAAATCGTTGACAAATAATTTCAGCATTTTTATCCCAAGAATTATCTTGTTCATACCGTTCCCATTGAGGTTGATCAATTCCATTTAACCATTGTTGGATACCATCACCGATAGCTTGCCAATCATCTGGTTTCACAAATACTCCCAACTTATATTTCTGAACAACACTACGCAGGTTTCCTTCTCCTGCTGAGGCAATACAAGGACGTTTATAATTAACTGCTGTGTTTAAAACACCACTAGCAGACTGAAAACTAGCCGCATAGGTTAACACAAGAGCATCACAAGCATTAAACAAATCTCCCACTTGCTCTTCAGGAATAAAGTCAATTAGCCACCGACATCTTTCATAAATGCCAAGACTCTGAGCTAAATCTTGATAATATTTGACAGGTCTTTGAGTTGATGAAGACACCTTACCTGCGACTACCAAATAAATTTCGGGAAAATGAGCGATCGCCTTTAATACTAAATCTAAATTCTTGCCGTCTCGAATATGACCGAAAGACAATAGCACTTTAGCCTGTTGAGAAATATTTAATTCCTTCCGCACCTGTTCTCGGCTTTGATAAGGTGGAGAAAACTGATAAGAACCGTGAGGAATGACAGTAGTTACCAATTGGGGCATAGGTTTAACTGTATCTAACTTAATCGCTTCATGAACAAAAGCCTCTCTCAGAAACGAGTACCCGCAAGCAATTGACCAGCGATGCCACCACAATGGACCTACAACAAAATCTCTTACTGGGTCGTGAACAATTGCTCCAAAGATTACACCCTGTTTTGCTAGTTGACGCAAGGGATTAACCCAAAGGGGGGCTATATATTCTGCATAAGAGCCGAATAAAACATACTGAAAACCTTCCTTTTGAATAGTCTTAGCCAAAACAGCATAATTTTGTAACATATTAGCTACTAAGACGGTTTTTCGCACTAAGGCTAAAGGGAAATTAAATGCACCAGTAGAAACTAAAGTTTGTTTGATCGTATAAAGGTCTGTTTTCTCTTTTTTGTAAGCAGGAGAAGTGAGTAACGTTACTTGAATACCCTTGCGTCCAAGAGCTTGTGCCTGTTCATGGGCATAATCTGCTAGTCCTCCTGACCATGAAGGAGAAAAATAAAGTAACCGACTATCTGAATTTAATTTCATGGTAACGAAACAAGGGGAACATTACATAAACAGTCCCTAAAATACTGAACTGAAAAATGTTTTTGTGCTTTGGGAACTGCTTGTTTTGCTTGTGCGTTTAGTTCCTGGTAATGAGTCACTGCATACCGAATAGCCTCAGCAAGACTAACAGGATCTTCATTCTTGCATTTCACCAAAGCTCCAAATTCAGCCGACTGCTCTGCTAAAGTAGTCCCTTCCGTTGCAATTACTGGAATACCATTCACCATCGCCTCAATAATAACCCTAGACACCCTAAGAGAATAGGAAGAAATCCGATAAGGCAAAAGCATCACATCAGTTTTTTGAAGGTATTTTGGATAATCACCGAGTTGAAAATATTCATTTAACCAAGTCACGTTAGTATGATCAGCTAATAAACTTCTTTCTCCCTCAAAACCCTCAAGACACTGCAAAATAAACTGTATATTGGAGTTAGTATCAAGATGATTAAACTCTAATATTGCCCTATAAAGTATATCATTACCTTTTTCATGCCTTGCTGCTCCATAAGAACCCATGATTAATTTTCCATCAGTTGATAAATTAATCTTTTCGGTACTAAAAGGTTGAACAGGGTGAGGAAAATAGGTGAAATTTACACCACTGAGTATGGTTAACGCTTTTTGCATTGAGTAAGTTTCAGCCCCTAATATGACCTGTCCATTTTGGACTTCAGATGCTAATATCTTCAGTAAGAATTTGAGTAAGCGTGTAGTAAGTGAATTTGTCCAGTTATACTCCCCAGTTGCTAAATCATAATTTACTGGAGCGTTGGGAAAAAACAAAATAACCCTTGTTCGTCTACCTATTAAATGACGCTTAATTAAGCAAGTCCAAGCTAACAAATGATGTACAAGAACTGTAGGAACAAAGATGACATCATATGCATTATTTTGAGACAAAAATCCTTTTATTGCTTTCACCGTCTGCCAAGCATGAACTGGAAGTCGTAGATAACGAATTAAAGGATTAGCTCCATCACTCATGCGATGCCAAATCGAGGGAGGCAATACTGGCAGGGCTTTGAGGTTTTCTAAAATAAATGACTCTGCTTGGCGATCGGCTAGAACAGTTACATTGTCACCTAGTTCGTGTAAACCCTGCCAGAAGGTACTGATATATTCAAACCAATGACCTTTTTGATCTCGCAGTGCATCTTCGACAATTAACCAGTGCAAAGAAGTATTTACATCGTGGAATGAGGTTAAATTATTTCTCATTTCATACCATACCTGATCAAATTAAATAATTCCAGACCAATCAATTTCCTCACAACAATACCTAAGTTTAAAGGCGTTATATCCATAAATTCATAAATCTGCTGTTGCAAGTTATTTTTCTCAGAATATAACTTTGACTTCCAGGCTAGGCGATATAGACTTTCTAATACGCGAAAAACATTTTCATACTGAGATGGTGTTGGCTTAATTCCTAATTTTTCCAGGTAGGTTAAATTAGTTTTTATAACTATAGAAACAGAATAAATCCATTTTTGGGGATCCCGAATTTGATTTCTACTATTGGATGTTTTAACTCGATACAAAGCACCTGCATGATCACACCAAGCTATCTTTGCATCTTGTAATACTCTAAACCAAAATGCAGTATCTTCCGATGCTACTTGATTTAATTCCTCATGCCATTGGCGTTCTTTTATTAACCAATTACGACGTATAATAGCAGAATGTAATGCCCAAGGTGCATAAGCGATCGCACTTTCTAAAACCTCAAAAGTATCACCTTTCCATCCTGTGGGTTGTCTTTCCAATGCTTTTTTAATTCCATTATCTTCAAATTCTTGCCACTTACCTACAATAATTTGAGCATTGGTATTTGATAGTTTATAGCGATTGATTAAAAAATCTGGCGTAATTAAATCATCTGCATCTAAAAAAAGCACCCAATCACCTGTGGCAAATCCTAATCCCATATTGCGGACAGAACACGGACCTTGTTTGTCTTTAAATTCCATGAAACGGATTCGGGTATCTTCTTGAGCATACTGATCAGCAATTAAGGGACTATTATCAGTTGAGCCATTATCTATAATAATCATTTCCCAATCTGTCATGATCTGACTCTGAACTGATGATATAGTTTCACTTATATAATTACCTTTATTAAATAGTGGTGTAATAATACTCAAATAAGTCATTTTAGTAATTCTTAAATCTGATTCTGTATCAGAGCAGGATTAAATGAGAGCGATCGCCCGATCTAAAATTTATTGTAGTTCTAGCTTACCTAAAATAACTAGACTCTCTATGTCTTCATTAAGATTAAATATGCTAATTTAACAATGGGTAATAAGTCAGGTGCATAATCCCGGATTTTTTATTGCTTCAATTACCCAAGTTGTAATATAAACTATTGATCATTAGGTAAACTGATTCCTTGTTCGAGTAACAATTGCCGGAGTCTAGCAATTTCCAATTCGGCGGAATCAGCCCGTTGTTTTTCTTGTTCAGCTCGTTGTTTTTCCTGTTCAGCTCGTTGTTGTTCTCTTTCTGCGGGTGTTGGTAGCCAAATATTGTCTCGATCAAACCAACGTAACCACAACCTCCGTGATCCTTGATATTCTCCATCCCATAATCCCAAACCCAACTGTGCTTCTTCTAACCAAACACCCATGCCATTCACACGGATGGGTTGATAGCGGTTCATCATTAAACCAAAACATAGAAGTTCGTTGGTGTAACGGTTAAAAACGAAATAATAGGGAACTCTTAAAATTTGCTCATATACTGTCCATTTATTGGGCGGCTGGCTAATTTCTCGTAAATTTCTTTTACCTAAATCCTCTGTTTCTGTGCCAGGCGATATCAATTCTACTACCACAAAAGGATTAGTTCCTTCTTGCCAAGTGACATAGCTCAAACGAAGTTCTTTTTGATCATAAAAACGGGATACTCCTAAAACTGCAAACCAATCAGGGCGTTTATACCACTGGGGATGAAGTGGGTCATAATATAAGTTTAAGTCACTAGCTATAAAGATATTGTTTTCGGAATAATCGGAGGGACGAAAGGTGAGACGCAGTAGTTCTGGTTGTAAAAGGTGAAATTCGTCTGGCAATCCTGGTTCCTCCTGGTTTTCGCTGGGCAAATCGTACATGGTAGGGAGTGTTTCTTTAGGCGATAAAGGCTGATTAGTTTGATACATAAATAATTAACTCCTGTGTTCTGCTTAGGAATTATTTCCACGAATATACTTTAGTTCTTGACAATAATTTTGATGTTTTCCAGTATTTAACTGAATTTGTAAGGTTGATAGTACTTGAGCTAGGTTATTTTTTAATAGATGGTCAATTGATAAGACTAAACCTGGAAAAACTCGACTTTCAATTAAACCTAGATCATTTACGGGAACGTTTATATATTTCCCTTGTTCCAAATAAAACCAATCTATTTGTTGATCATAAACTCGCCAAACAATATATTCTTTAACTCCATGACGACGATAGACTGTGAGTTTATCGTATAAATCATAGGAAACTGTAGAACCTGCAATTTCAACAATTAATTCTGGCGATCCTTCAACATAATCATCTTCACTAATGCGAGATTGTCCTCCAAATTCTGACTTTATTCTTAATAAGGCATCAGGTTGGGGTTCATTATCTAGATCTAATCTTACTGTGGTATTATCTGCTAACTCTACTCCTGGTGTATTGGCTGCATAAACTCCTAACCACGTCATGATATAACTATGGGGCAAACCATGACTTCTATACCTTAATGCTGCCGCCATATAAACTACTCCGTTAACTAATTCTGCTTTTTTTTGGGGAGGCATTAAAGCATAGCGTTGTTCAAATTGTAACCGATTTAGCCGATCGCCATTTTCTAAGGGTGGAATGTTTGTAGTTATCATTGTTAAGTTAATCAGTCTTGGTAAGGATTTTTTTAATTATTTTAACAATAGATTTCTACTCTTTGACCGATCGCTCTACAATATGTTTTTTAAAAAATTGATACCCCAATAATCGCTAGTATACTTATACGGATAATTTATATTCTAGGAGATCGCCTCTTCTGCACCAACCAATAACCAGAATAGTATCATAGAAATACGATGATCAATTATTGATAACTATGGATATTGACAAAACTTCTTTGTATCAGCAAGATTTTTATGCTTGGACACAGCAACAGGTAGAAGCCTTAGCTCAAAAACAATTATCACTATTAGACTGGGAACATTTACAGGAGGAAATTCAATCTTTGGGAAGGCAGGAATATCGAGAACTTGTCAGTCGTATTGGTGTTTTAGTGGGACATCTTTTAAAGTGGGAACATCAACCAGAAAAGCAATCTCGCAGTTGGTTTTTAACTATTAGAGAACAGCGTCGAGCCATTCGGAGGCATTTACAGCACAATCCTAGTTTAAAGTCTCGTATACAAGAAGTTTTGGCAGAGGGGTTTGAATCTGCCATTGATCTGGCATTGCGAGAGACAAATTTACCATTACGGACATTTCCATTGACTTGTCCATACCACTTTGAAGAGATAATTATGGATAATTTTATTTGTGATACGAGTCAAGATTGGGAATAATTACATGAGCGTGTGCTAATTTTTTGGTAAAATATAGAGCGCGATCGCCTTGGTCAGCTACGAGATACCTGTAATGAGCAGTTAAGCTATCGCGCCAGTGATTCGGAAGAATCGCCTATACTAAAAACCTAATGTTTTTCTAACCAGGCTTCCAACTGAGAAATATCCGTAAAATCAAGTAATTGTTCAACCAACACCTCAATAGCACTTAGGTTCAAAACCTGGATTTGATTTTCAACAGCAGCATCTAAAGAACCAAATCGTCGCCGCAGAAGCCGCATAACTATATTCACTCCCTCTTCTTGCTTTCCTTGGGTTCTACCTTCGTTTCTACCTTCGTTTCTACCTTCATTTCTACCTTCAGCAAAGACATCCTGATAAAAGCGAGTTTGCTTGAGGTCAACTTCTGTTATTCCTATCATCCGCTGTATTTCCTCTCTACTTAATGTGGGTATCTTATAAACCATGATAGTCTCTAACAAATCAATTAGCTGTAATTGCAATTGTTTTTGAGTTATTTTTCCATAAGTCTCTTTAACAATTTCCTGGGCTAAAATTACGCTTCTTCGTACTGGAGTAACGATCAGTTTCACCAGTTTCAGACTAATAGGGGCATTTGTTAGTGGCTCTAATTCATCTAAATAGATACGCTTGACTTTGGGACTCGCCAATAATAGTTCATAGTGAAAGGTTTTCCCTGTTTCCGTGGGACGATTGGGATAAATAACTACTCCTTGCCAAGGGTTAGGAGGATCAAATTGACGGAGGTAAAGAAAAATTTCACTAAAAAAGCGGTGATAAAATACTTTATCTGGTTGAAACTGTACCTCTACAAAAAATATGGGAGAATTTTTATCGCTCTTGGGTGGTGAAAATACTCCGTCTAAACGAAAGGCTGTTTGTTTGATTTCTACAGATTCAAAGCTATAACTGCTGTTACTAGGGGTAAATTCGAGCAAATCAAACAACAATGGCGGAAATATTTGAAATAATCGGTAAAATAGGCTGTCTGTTTTCAAGTTTTGATAATTAAATTGCTAATATGTTCTAGGAATTGATTCTGTATTAGAACAGGATTAAACTCAGCTTGAGCCGCGATTTTAGCTTGTTGAGCATAGTATTCTTGTTTTTCTGGTGATTGTTTAAGATTTTCTAGAGCGGAAACTAAAACAGCCGGGTTTTGATCAGTTACACATAAAGCGCGATCGCCCCCTCTACCCCAAAGAATAGCCGAACAATAATCTGGTCCCCAAATTACTAAAGGCTTACCAAATTGCGCGTATTCAGCTATTTTAGTGGGAAAACTGGTTTCCATCCGTCGTCGTAAAGCAGGATCAAAGCTCATTACTACCAAAAAAGCGTCAGCAGAAGCCAGCCATTGATCTAATTCTTCCCTGGGGGCAAAATCTAACCATAAATTGCGATCACGCATTTCAGAATGAAAATCTTGTGTCCAATTAGGTTTAGCACCTCTAACTTGCCCCCTAATTCTAGGGTTATTTTTAATCTCTTGAAGGAAAGTAGCAATTATTGATCCATAATCATATAAATTGCCAAAGTATAAAACATTAAATTCTCTATTTTGTTCATTTAATTGAGATGGATACTTGTCAACGATTGCTTTATTCTCTAATATTGCAGGAATTCCATATAGAACATAACTGTTAGGATGATTTCCTAAAGATTGCTTCATCCCTTCAGACGCACAAAATGCTAAGTCTGATTTAATGTATAAATTTTTAAACCGTTTATTTAATAATTGCTTACATTTATTATGAGCAGAAGGAAAATCTGGATACCAATCATTAAAAAATGTCACAAGAGGAATCCTATTTATTTTAGAAAATCGCAATGCCTCCCAACAACCGTCTTCATGGGCAACTGTTAAAATGATTGTTTCTGAGTTGGAAAACTTATTTAAACGAACGGGTTTTTTCCAACGTGAACCAGCCATCAAAACTTCCAAGTCATTAGCCCAATAATGGAAGCGAGTGTTTTGCATCCTGTGAAGTAGCGTTTCCATCAAAGTGGGTTTAGGTGCTTCTATTACTTCAATATCCCAGCCATCTAACTGGTTTAGATGACGATACAAAAGTGCTTGTCCAGCAGAGGTAGGTTTAGGCTGAACAGAAGAAATCACAATGATTTTAGGTTGAATATAATTCATATTTTCATCAATTAAGAGTTACTTTTTTAGACTATGAATAGAAACTAACTTCTCAATCTCACTAACAAAAATGTTTTGCAACCGATCAGGGTTAAATAGGCTTTGATGAAGATATTGAGCCTCTTCAATAAGTTGGGTTTTTAGTTTACTGTCTGTTGCTAAATTTTTACATACATCAATAACCTCTGAGGCATCTGGACGATTAACTACAATGGCTCCACCATATTGCCTAACTACTTGTACAGGAGTGCAATATTCTGGTCCCCAAAGAATTATAGGTTTACTAAAAGCAACATAATCAAGAAATTTAGTTGTGAAACTAGTTTTCATGAATAGCTCATACTTCTCATCAAAACTCATAACAACTAACAAAGCATCTGCTCCAGCCAATATTTCTCCAGATTCTTCTGGAGGTTTAAAACCAAGATAAATACCCTGAAGTTTTGCTGTTTCTAGTATAGGTTTCGGCCAATCTGCATTAGGACCAACAACGATAAACTCAAGATCGGATGTAGACTCAAATTTTTGAATGAGGTCACACATCATTCTTCCGTAAAAATTTTGTACAGATCCCACGTAAACTAATCTAAACCTACCCGTTGATGGTGGAAAAACCCGATTAGGTATCTTATGTTGACCAGGCATAGGGTAAATCACATGATTATTAGGATGATTTCCAAGAACTTCTTTCATTCCATTACTGGTACATAACGCTAAATCGCAGGTCTTATAAAGTTTACGAAATCTACGACTCAAAAGTTCACAACTCCAAGAATGACCATAGTAACCATCCATAATTGGAAACCAATCTAAAAATAAGCCAACAAGAGGAAGCTTATATTTTTTTGCAGCACGTATGGCCATTTCTGCTAAGGAATTATCTGCTAACACCAATAAAACATCTGGCTGAAAACTATTGATTGCTTCATCTAAAGTTCGATTGGGAAGTAAAAACCATATTAAATTCTCGAAATCTAATAACAGAGAACGAAAGTATGGTCCAAACCTAGATTTTTGCAATCTGTACAATAGATAAGGAATCCGAAGGTATAAATGAGGTTGCGGTTCTAGAGAATACTCTGCACTAGTAGCAACTAATAGCTCAAAAGGATTTCGTTCGACAAGATGTCGATACATTACTACACGAACACCACAATGATTTTCTGGTGGAGCAATTGAAATAAAAAGTACTTTGATTTTCATCTGAAGACAACTTAAATTTTTTATCAGGCTGATATCGTACACCAATTTTGTTGTTGAGCAGCAAATTCTGCAATTTCCCTCACTACTTCATATATCCCTGTTTGAGGTATCCACTCCCAAACTTTTTCTGCTTTGCTTGGATCTAATACCATCCAAGGAATATCAAAAACACGTTCTATATTCGTTTCTAATACTTCATTTTCACCAAACCAGTCTTTACACCATGCACTTAACTGAGACAGAGACATACTATTTTCTATCCCACCACTGATATTGATTACTCTTGGCTTGTTAGTATTCAAAGGTTCAGCAAATTGTTTTTCTAAAAGACTGATTAAGTCCCGTGGATGTAAACAATCTCGCACCTGATACCCTTTACCACCAAAACCAATATATTTTAGAGGTTTATTTTCTCTAAAACTATGAATCCAAAAGGCAAAAATCCCCTGGCCTGGATGTCCAAACTGTCCTGCTCCTGCCATGACCCCACAGCGATTAATCCACACTGGAAAATCAAATGTCGCACCATATTCTAAAGCTAAATGCTCTGAGGCTACTTTTGTACTGCCATACAATGATACTGGTGGATCAGTAGAATAGTTTTCAGATACTCCCATTGGGGAAATACCTACTGGAAAAACCTGCTCAGGAACAGGATAAAATGCCCCGTTTGCTTCCGTCACTTGCAACTGACTCAATCCAGAGATTGAATAGACTCGACTGGTAGAAAGCAATATAAACCCAGCCTGATGGCGTTTACAATATTCTAAAAGGTTAATTGTTCCAAATAAATTGTGTTGAACCAATTGCAAGCTACTAGTTTTACCGTCCACCCCCGCTAAAACGCTAGGGTTAGCTGCCGCATCAATCACCCAATCAGCAGCAGGTAAAGCATCAACATCACTACTATGGCGAATATCTCCACAGATTATCTTAATACCGCGTTGCTGTAGGGGTTCTTTATTCAACCAACTTCCTGAACGGGACAGATTATCAATACCAAAAATTTCATAATCTGGGTAATGTTCTTGTAATGTCTTTGCTAAGGTTGATCCTACAAAACCACAAATTCCTGTAATTAAAATCCGCATGATATTATACAATAAAACCGATTAGGAAATTTAATTTTTAATCAAGGCAACCATTCAGGATCAATAATTTGTGTCAAGGAATAAGGACAATTTATTGGGAATAGATCAGGAGATAATTCAGACTTACGAATTGCATTACTTCTAGCTTTTAAATAAATTTTATTTAAAACTTTCAGGCAATGATTATAGAGAACCTTAGATTCTAATAGCAAATCAAATTCAGATCTAAAATTATCAATTTCATCAATCCATCCTCTTTGACAAAAAGATTTCTCGGCTTCCCAATACTGATACAGAAGCAAGTGTTTAATCAATTGCCTTAAGTAACTTTCTACTTTATACGTTTGTTCGTTTCCCAATGATGCTATTTCCTCAATCAAATGTTTCCAGTCAATGTTTTCTATTTGACGATTTTGCAGTTGATTGAGAGTAATATCTAACCACTGAGGATAGTCTTGCTCGTAAATTAAGGAAATCTCTTGTGCTGGTTGCATTTTATTTACTATGTTAGATACAGGTTTAAAAAAAACTATAAAGATTCTGGTTTCGCTAAATTAGAGTATGAAAATAAAAAATTTCATTTTCAAAACCCTTGCTCCCTGCACCTCTGGGTGAGCTTAATTCATATTTTAAATCAGCAATATAAAATGTCTCATTATAGATCAGATAATTAGACATTTTGAATAATTTGTTAAAGAGTCTTAAGCCAAGATTTCAGTTTCTCAGATGTGAGACTCATATCACCAATTTTATTATCACCGACTGGATCAGCTTGCAGTCTTGAAAAAGAATGTCCAAGCTGTCTTGCTATGACTAAGTAACACGGAACTGTTGGAGGACAGCAGATTTCCCCTATGGATATTTTATGTTGAGGGTACATTATATTTGCTAGTCCAGCACCATGAGGACCAACAATAGCTTCTGTATTGGAAAATAGTCGTATTTGTTCAGCAAGAGAGAGTTGCTCGCAAATCAAGACCTGAAAACCATATTCATTTAATAGAGGCTCTAAAAGTGTTTCGTTTAAGACTCGTCGAGAAGTAGCTTTTTGTCTTGAGATATAAATCCGGTTTTGTTCTATTTCAGGAGGTTTTA
>NZ_JAYGHC010000068.1:0-24695 GCF_034932285.1 Cronbergia sp. UHCC 0137 | reverse complement strand
CAAATTAGGATCATTACGAATACAACGAGTTACTTCATAACCATCTATTCCCGGCATCATTACATCTAACAGAATCAAATCCGGTGGAGATTGGTTCACTTTTTCTAAAGCCGTTTTACCTTCCATTGCTAACTCAATCTCATACCCCTCGCTCTCTAAAATTGTTTTCACTAAAATTAAATTATCTCTAGTATCATCAACAGCGAGGATACGATCAGGTTTACTAATTTTGATTAAAGACATAATTGATCAACTTTTTTGTGGAATTGAATTAATCTATAGTTTTAGATTTGGATAACCCATGGATGTTTTGTTAGACACAGATGGGTTATAGGAGGAATTTTTAGCATAAAAAATTCCATCATTATCTAAATTTATACCAGGAGTATCCATCATAGCACTTGTTAAGGTAACTTTACGTGGCAACTCGATTTTAAACATTGAACCTACCCCCAATTGACTTTCTATAAAAATTTTCCCTCCCATCATGCGGACTAGGGAATCAATGATTGCTAAACCCAAACCCGTTCCTGAATATTTACGTGTAATGCCTTGATCTACTTGCCGAAATGCTTCAAAAATATGTTTATAATCCCTGGGAGAAATACCAATTCCTGTATCCCGAACTATGATTATGACAAGATTAGTAGATATTTCTTTTACCTCTACCCAAATTTCTCCAGATTCTGTAAATTTTACGGCATTAGAAAGTAAATTATTTAAAATCTGACGTACTCGCACCGGGTCATTGAAGATTTTATTATTTTGCAAATCTATATTTACTAGCAAAGACAACTTTTTGATTTCTGCTAAAGAACGCATTTCTGCTACTGCGCTATGAACAACTTTCGATACATCAAATACTTCTGGTTTTAGCTCTAATCGTTTAGCTTCTATTTTGGCAAAATCCAATACTTCGTTTAGTAGCAAGAGTAAATTCTTGCCATTATTAAGAATCCGTTCTATCATGTCCTTTTGCTGATTTGTAAGTTCACCGAATTTAGGACGTAATAATATTTGAGAAAAGCCAATTATGGCATTCATCGGAGTCCGCAATTCGTGAGATATGGTAGCTAAAAACTGTGATTTTATTCGTGCAGCTTCCAATAATTTCAAATTTTGTAGCTGAATGTGTTCTCTTTGTTTCTCTAATTCTTGGTTTTTACGAATTAACTGTTCGTTAGTTTCTCTTAACTGTTGATTAACTATAGCTACCTGCATTTCTGCACGATATACCCGAATTGAATTTCGTAATATTCTCGCTAATCCTTCTGAGGTTAACTTAGATTTAGGAAGATAATCTGTAGCACCTGCTTTCATCAACTCCACAGCGATTTTTTCATCCCCTTGAGCGGTCAAGACGACTAAAGGAATTTTAATTTCTAAAGAGCGTAGTTTGTGAATTAAAGTTAATCCATCTTGGTCTGGTAAGTGATAGTCTAAAAAAACACAGTCATAGTTATGTTTTTTCATGACACAGAGTGCCTTGTTACCGTCGCTTACTTCATGCAGTATCATGGGAATACCTGCTTGATTAAGGGTTACACGGACTGTCATGCGATCTGTTTCATCATTATCCACAACCAAAATCTTCAGCGTCTCTTCCATCGGTTTTTATTTTCGCTGTTAAATACAGGTTGATATCCAGCATTTTAGTTTTCAAAACCATTCAACTACAGTTTTCACAATTTGTTTTTGGTTATCTAAAAACTTAACTTTGTCTTTGGGACTCTTAACATTGAATAAGTCAAGTAGTTTTGACAATACTAACTCTACATTCATCACATCTAATTTGTCATCCTCCAATCATGGTATATTAATCGGTTTTTTCTAATTTTGCAGGGGTGAATAAGCTATTTTTTTGTTGGCTTTTAATTGTATAGAACCTGAAAATTAGCGAAAGTAGTATTATAGCCGATGGTTAATTGTATTAATCAAAAGGATACTTTACTAAAACACGCATAAGCTCAAACAAGTCAAATAGAATACCTTAACTGTCTCATCAACAATTGTAAATTAGCAGGTGATTGACCGTCCTCAGTCATTAGTGAGAGTTGCATACAAACATTGTGTACCATAAGCTTGGGCAGTTTTACTCGTTTCAACTGTTTTAAGTTCTTGGTTGTGAGTGGTCAATTTATCAGTATGAAAAATTCTTAACTAAGATTTGGTGAGCCAGAGACTTTGAGGGTTAAAAAGAATACGCAGGTTTGTCTGATCATCTTAGAGTTTAAGACAATAGACAAGTTGTAATTAGGAAAATGCTAAGTCATGAGAGGTAGTAAAAAGATTGATTATTGCCTCAATAATTTGATGTATTTTGGAAAAAATAGCCATATATCTTTAGCTATATTTTTGTCTATGCTTAACACGGAAACTACGATGTTTATTATTTCTATCGGTAGATGTAAAATTGTCAATATAGCGTATATGATCGAGTTGGGGAAATTTAGATCCAACACTTACAAAAAGTATTAAGTTAAAAATAAGCTAGTATAACAATGAATGACATCAGTATTCTCTTGATTGAAGATCATGATTTAACTCGGATGGGGTTAAAGGCTGCTTTACAGGCACATGGGGGATTAAAAGTGATTGGTGAAGCGGCCAATGCTACCCAAGGACTAAAAATGTTGGAAAATCATAAGCCAGATGTGGCTGTGGTGGATATTGGCTTACCAGATATGGATGGTATTGAACTGACCCGCAAATTTAAGCGATATCAAGCAGAAACAGGGCAATTAAATACAAAAATTCTAATCCTGACGATGGATCACACAGAAGATGCGGTGTTGGCGGCTTTTGCGGCTGGTGCTGATTCTTATTATATGAAGGAAACAAGTATCAGTAAATTAACTGAGGCTATTCAAGCAACTCATGGTGGTAATTCTTGGATTGATCCAGCGATCGCTAACGTGGTTTTACGGAAGATGCGCCAAGGTTTTCCAGGAGATAATCAAATATCTGATAAGCCAAAAACTGTAAAAATTGAAGCCCTAGCGACAGAGTACGAGCAAGTTTTAGAAACTTATCCCCTCACTCAACGAGAATTAGAAATTTTGGAGTTGATTGTGGCTGGATGCAGTAATGGACAAATTGCGGAAAAACTCTACATCACGGTGGGGACGGTGAAAACTCATGTTCGCAATATTTTGAATAAACTTTGCGCGGATGACCGTACCCAAGCTGCCGTTCGTGCGTTGCGTTCGGGGTTGGTGGGGTAAAAGTCAAATCTTCCAATTTTTTAACCCAATTTTTGCAGTAAGGTTTCCGCTATCCGTTGGGCTGCACCGGGTCTTCCCAGACGTTGAAGACCATTTTCGGCGATTATTTGCAAAAAGTCGGGATTTTTGAGTAATGATTGGACGACTTGGGGAACTTTTGCTGGTTGGTCTACTAAAATGAGGGACGCGCCTAGAAGACGACTTTGGGCTTCGGCAAAGGCTGGGTTATATTGGGGACCTTTGCCGGGAATGGCGATCGCTGGTTTGCCTAAACCTACAAATTGTTCGGTGGCTGTACCTGCCATGGCGATCGCTAAATCTGCTAAATGCAAGCAATCGTTATAGGCTTGTTGACTCAAGATCAAGTAACCATTTTTTTGTTGAAATGTCAAGCCTTGAGAATCAGAAATTTTCAAGGGAGAATCGCTACAAGGTCGCCAACCTTGGATTTGTAAGGTGCGGGTGAAAATGTTAAGGTCTAAACTAGGTGCGATCGCCCCTAAAAACACTATTTTTCCCCCAGTCGATAAAACAGAATTTCGTTCTTGGAAACTAGCCATTAATGCAGATAAGGCAATCATCATAATTTCCCAATTATTATAAGCTTCAGGCGCGCGAGAACCGGGCAGCATGGTAATAATTAGAGGACGAACTATTTCTTCTTGGGCAGTTTCTAAACTATAAAATTGTTGGGTAGTAAAGGTTGGTTCTAAGCCATCCATCATCGGATTACCTAAATCAAATGCGGGAATCGGCCACTTTTTTAATATTTCTGTTGTCAGTGAATCTCTAGGAAATACTGCCCGACAACGGCGACGACTCATCAACCATCTTTCCCAAGGATGGTAAACCGAACCAGAAAAATTTTCCCATTTTGCAGATTTGGATTTTCTGGTTAATAAACCCATGCCATCTTGTACATAATATTCTGATTTTGCTGTGCCGACAAAAGCATAATTAGCATTACTCAAATAAGCAAATAATAGGGGAACAATATCGCCTACAGCTAAAACACCAGTGGGATTTCCTAATTTTTTTTGTGTTTTTACCCAACGGCGTACAGCTTGAATTTGCTTCCATGTAAGTTGCAATAATCCTCCACGCACATCTCCTATTAATTGGCGGCTATCCATATAAATAAAGCCCCCAGAAGGCATGGTTTGAACTGCGCCAATACAGGGAATATCTAGTTTTTTGTAAGCATTTCCTTCTCCTACTAAGGGTAAGGCAAATATATCGGGTGGATTAGTTTGTTTTTTTAGTTCTTGTAATATCCGCACGGCAATTATATCTTCTCCGTGTCCGTTGCTTAATACGAGTAGTTTTAATGGGCTGGTTTGGGATATGTTAGGCATAATTTATTGAACTGCATTCACGGAGTGTACCGGAGGTAAAGACGCTAAGAACGCATTCGCGGTAGCGTCCCGGAGGTAAAGGAAGAATGAAAAAGGTGATACAAAATTTGTGAGTCTATCTATTTAGTTTAAACTTTTAGGAACGATTGACGGAATTTTTGTTAGTCTAATGTATGATCAAAAGGGCTTGAACTCAAAACTCCCTATGTCAACAGGCACAATTTTACAGAGTGGGAAATATACCCTCATCCAAGAAATAGGACAGGGTGGGTTTGGTATAACTTTTAGGGCTATACATCACTATCTGGGTCAAGAGGTAGTGATGAAAACTATTAATGAACGTTTACGTCAACATCCTGATTTTCCTAAGTTTGAACGCCAATTCCAAGATGAGGCTAAAAGATTAGCTGCTTGTGTTCATCCTAATATTGTTAGAGTTAGCGACTTTTTTGTGGAAGATGGTTTGCCTTATATGGTAATGGAATATATTCCTGGGCAAACTTTGGGTGAGGCTTTTGTCTTGCCTGGTATTGCACTCAAAGAAGCGATCGCTATCCATTATATCCGGCAAATTGGCGCTGCTTTACAGGTAATCCACAAAAATGGTTTGCTACATCGAGATATTAAACCTGATAATATCATTCTCCGTCAAGGTACTCAAGAAGTTGTGCTGATTGATTTTGGCATCGCTAGAGAATTTAATGGTGGTGTTGAACAAACTCATACGGGTTTAGTTAGTGAAGGTTATGCCCCAATTGAACAGTATTTAACTCAAGCACCACGTACTCCTGCAACAGATATTTATGGTTTGGCCGCAACTTTATATGCACTGTTAACAGGACAAGTTCCCATGCCAGCATTATTGCGCGATAGTGAAGCTCTCCGCAAAAATCGAGAATTAATGCCCTCCCCCCGTGAACTTCAACCACACATTAGCGCGGCTGTAAATCAGGCTGTAATGCGCGGAATGGCTGTTGAACCTCAATTCCGTCCGGCTTCCGTGGCTGAGTGGTTATTACTTCTTCCTGGTGGTGGGGTAAATATGACACCCCAATCTACTTCTACTCATGTAGTCCCCACTATTGATGTCTCTACTTTGGGATTAGAATCTTTACGAAAACAAAAGACTGTACCACCATTGAAGGAAGAGGTGAATAGTCAAGGAAAAAATATATTATTATTGAAGATATTAATCGGTTTTGGTATAGCTTTCGTTGCTGTGATTGGCGGTTTTAATGTTACGAGGTTGTTATTCCCTCTGCTGTCTGAAACTAAAACTCAATCAACACCAAAGTTACTGTTTGAAAAACCTACTTATGAATTTACTCCAAAACCAGTAACTAAAAGTACGCCAGAACTGGAAAGTGAAACCTCCTCACCCCGAAGATATAACCCCTCTTCTACCTCAGAACGACTTCAGCGCGATCGCTATGATTCCTCAACCGAAACTCCTACTAATAATGATGTTTCTCCTCCAGAATCGGCTGCAAATAACTCTGGAAAATCACAAACTCCCAATCCCGAACCAACCTCAAGCGAACCCACTGTTTCCCCTTCTCTATCACCAGAAGAAAAAGCCGAAAAACTCCGACGAGCATTTAAGAGTAATGCTGTCCAGGATTCTAATAATAATTCCGATTCTGTCCCAATTCCAAAACCCAAAAATAGTGTCGTAGTGCCAACAATACCCACAACAACAGAATTAAATCCCCGAAATTCTTCGGCTGTGGAAGTCCCAACATTAGAAATAAAGCCAACACCAACTGGTGAAAATTAACAATTTGTACAAGATACTTTTAATTTAATTATTTCTCTGTATTTGATGTCAACCAGTGATCTAAGTCTGTAATATTTACGAAATCTAATAGCGCTTCTCCCAAGTCTTCTAGTTGTGGAATTGTCAAATTATTGATATTTTCAATATAGCGATCGCTCAATTTCCCAAATCTCTTAGATAATAGTCGCATGAGTAAAATTGTTTCTCCTTCTTGTCTACCCTCTTGCCTACCTTCTTGATACACACGTGTTTGCTTGATATCACTCAATAAAAACATAGCTTCAATCTCCTGACGGCTCAACTTAGAAAATTTCGACACCAAAACGGTTTCTAATAAATCTATAATACCCTGTCTCACTCCTGAATCAACTATCTCCTTTCTGGTGCGTTCCATCAAGTTTTTAACTAATTCTGGTGCTTGTGACTCTTTACTGATAATTAACTCAATTAATCCCATACCAATTGATCCTGGAGGTAGTTCATCTAAATAAATTCTAATGATCCGACCACTGGTAATTAATTCTTGTTGATAAGGAGTTAATGTTTCCACATCAAAGCTACGTTTGGGAAACAGAGCAACGGCTCGCCAGTCTTGAATTGGTTTATATTGATTCAAATAGATATTAATTTCACTGCACAATTCCCAGTAAAAATCAGCTTTGTTTTGGAACTGGACTTCTACAAAATAGATTGGCTTATCTAAGGTCATCAAACCGAAAGGATTTTGCTTTTACTTCTACTGAGGTAAACTGATAACCATCAGCGTTTTCTGTTGGTTGACCAAGTAGTTCAAATAATAATGTATGAAAAGTGAGAAATATTTGGTAAAATATCGTGTCGGTGTGCATGATCTAGGATTATGGCAGATGGGGTAGTTTCCCCCTAATTATTGATTTTTATTTGATGTCAACCAGTGATCTAAGTCTGTAATATTTACAAAATCTAATAGCGCTTCTCCCAAGTCTTCTAGTTGTGGAATTGTCAAATTATTGATATTTTCAATATAGCGATCGCTCAATTTCCCAAATCTCTTAGATAATAGTCGCATCAGTAAGATTGCTTCTCCTTCTTGTCTACCTTCTTGTCTACCTTCTTGCCTACCCTCTTGTCTACCTTCTTGTCTACCTTCTTGCCTACCCTCTTGTCTACCTTCTTGATATACACGTGTTTGCTTGATGTCACTCAATAAAAACATAGCTTCAATCTCCTGACGGCTCAACTTAGAAAATTTCGACACCAAAACGGTTTCTAATAAATCTATAATACCCTGTCTTACTCCTGAATCAACTATCTCCTTTCTGGTGCGTTCCATCAAGTTTTTAACTAATTCTGGTGCTTGTGACTCTTTACTGATAATTAACTCAATTAGTCCCATACCAATTGATCCTGGAGGTAGTTCATCTAAATAAATTCTAATGATCCGACCACTGGTAATTAATTCTTGTTGATAAGGAGTTAATGTTTCCACATCAAAGCTACGTTTGGGAAACAGAGCAACGGCTCGCCAGTCTTGAATTGGTTTATATTGATTCAAATAGATATTAATTTCACTGCACAATTCCCAGTAAAAATCAGCTTTGTTTTGGAACTGGACTTCTACAAAATAGATTGGCTTATCTAAGGTATCTGGCATGAAGATACCATCAAACCGAAAGGATTTTGCTTTTACTTCTACTGAGGTAAAATGATAACCATTGGCGTTTTCTGTTGGTTGACCAAGTAGTTCAAATAATAATGTATGAAAAGTGAGAAATATTTGGTAAAATATCGTGTCGGTGTGCATGACATTTGAGTTTCCATCTTGCCCAGCAGAATCGGGTAAATTTAGGTTAGTATACCCTAGTAAATACTATTGAGATATTGATAAAATTGCGATCGCTAGAAGTTATAGTTATTGGTGGTGGTGCGGCAGGATTTTTTGGGGCGATCGCTTGCGCTCAAGCCAATCCCCAAGCCCACGTTACCTTGATTGAAGCCAGCCGTCAACCTTTAGCTAAGGTGTTAATTTCCGGTGGGGGACGCTGTAATGTCACTCACGCTTGCTTTGATCCAGAGGTTTTAGTCCAAAATTATCCCAGGGGTGGAAAGGCTTTGCGGGGTGCGTTTTCCCGTTTTCAGCCCCAAGATACGGTAGATTGGTTTGCTTCCCAAGGTGTACATCTCAAAACGGAAGCCGATGGAAGGATTTTTCCTGTTACCAATAGTTCGGAAACCATTGTTGAATGTTTAATAAAAACTGCCGCTAAAGCTGGGGTAGAATTGCTGATTGGTACACCGGTGGTTGGGGTGAAATGCAAAGAAAAGGGATTTGAAATTATCCTCAAATCGGGAGAAACAAAAAATAGCGATCGCCTTCTTCTCGCTACAGGTAACAGTTTAATTGGTTATAAATTAGCCAAGGAATTAGGACATCAAATTGAAGCCCCAGTTCCATCTTTATTTACCTTTAATATTGGCGATCCTCAACTGCGATCTTTAGCAGGAATTAGCGTTAATCCTGTAAATTTACGTCTTTCACTTGGTAATAAAACCCCATTACAACAAACTGGACCTCTATTAATCACTCATTGGGGAATAAGTGGACCTGCTGTCCTCAAACTTTCGGCTTGGGGTGCAAGAATACTAAATCAAAACCGTTATCAAGCCCAATTATTGATCAATTGGTTGCCAGATTTGTCCCAAACAGAGGTACGGGAAAATTTATTAACGGTAAAACAGGAATGGCCAAAAAAAGCGATCGCTCTCCATCGTGGTGTTGATTTACCTCATCGTTTGTGGCAATATTTAATCAGTCGTGCTGATATAACCACAGAGGATCGTTGGGCGGAAATATCTAATAAGACATTAAATAAGCTAGTACAGGAAATCACCCAAGGTATCTATTTAATTAGCGGTAAGGGAGTTTTTAAAGAAGAATTTGTCACTTGTGGCGGTGTAAAACTTCCATTCGTCAACTTCAAAACAATGGAAAGTAAGTTAGTACCTGGTTTGTACTTTGCTGGCGAAGTTTTGGATATTGATGGAGTGACCGGTGGGTTTAACTTCCAAAGTGCTTGGACAACCGCGTATTTAGCCGGGATAGCGATCGCTGCACTCAGTGATGATATCGTATAAAAGTTTTAGTCCCACGCAGATGGATTTCCCTTCTTCTAATTTTTCCTCCTGACTCCTAGCCCTAACTAAAAGACTTTTATGGCTTCGCTACGCTATCAACAAGTCCTATTGATCTAATTTTAAAAACAAAGATTCTAAATCCCGATAACCACTAACCACCCGCACAATGACAATACTATTTTCAAAGACCTGATAAAAAATAATATATCCATCAATAGGAACACCCCTTAATACAAAATCCTTATTTCCATAACTACGCCCGATGTTAGGAAATTTTGCTATATTGCGACACTTATTATTAAAGTCCTTGACAAACCTTTCTCCCGCATCAATATTACGCTGGAGAAAATAATCTAAAATATCTTCTAAATCCTTAGTTGCCTCTAAAGATAAAACATATTCCATTATTTTTGACTCTCACGCGCCAGCCTAATTTTTTCATGTAATCTTGCCATAACAACATCACCATCAATCAATTCACCTTTTTCAACTTGGCCAAGTCCTACAGCCAGCTTTTTTGTTGTTTCTTGTTCCCATTCTTGATAGCCCTTCTCCCACTCCGATAATAATTTAAGTGCTTTAGTTATTACCTCATCAGCATTAGTATAGTGGCCAGTAGCAATATAAGCCTGTATCAATTCCTGAGTTTCTGCTTTAACTTGAATATTCATATTCATCATGTATTTTCCAGTTAATTAATAGTGGATACTAAAGACGTTAACGATTACGACTTATGCCACGCTACACCATTTAATTATTGTTACAGTTAAATCCAGAAATGCTTACCACTTCAAATAAGCGACTTCCACACCCTCTTCTCGTCTAGCTTTTGCATCCTTTTCAAACCAAGCAATTATTTGTTTAGTAGTTAAACTTTCAATCGAAACATCATACTCTTGAGCAATATGTTGTAAAATTCTCAAAGAAGAAATAGTCAACCTAGTTAAAAACTTTTCAGGAGAAGATAACAAAGCCGCATCTACTTGTGCAGATTCGTCTAGGGTCAAAAATTGAGTTGATGATTGATTAGGTGCGATATCCATAAGATTCAAAGTTATGTTTAAGTGAGAAGTTACCTTTTTACTATTAAATCATATTATAGCATTTCCCAGTCTAATGAAGTACAAAATTATCTGCGTTTATCTGCGTCCATCTGCGTTTAATTATTACTGCTATAATAACCAGATACCCGATTTCTTAAGTTAATCAGGAAGTTTGTGTTTTTAACCAACTCCGAAAATTCTTAATCATTGACACCTCACCCACTTGTAAACTAGAAGCTAAAAACCGAGGAACTTCTGTATTTAAAGGTAAATTCGCAAAGGTTGGTGAACCATTGCAAGGAATATATTTATCCTCAGATAAACTATAAATTTGCATAACAGGTTCATTATAACGCCAAACTTCAGGAACACCTAAAGCTAAATAAATCGGTAATTTATCAATAGAAGAACTAGCATAATCAACTTCTATTACTAAATCAGGTCTCATGATAGGTTCATTTTGAATATAGAAACTAGAATCAGGTTCTACACCTCTAGCTAAATCTTCTCTTTTACAAGTTAATGAACCAGTGCTTTTGACATTGAGATTTAACTCTTCAACTAAAGTATCAATTATTTTTTCTAACAATCGTTTATTATGTTCATGGGGCATTAATGGAGTCATAATTTCTAATATTCCCTGATTATAAGCAAATCTGTGATGGCGATCGCCACCTGTTTCTAATAAAATTCTTTCAAAAGTATTCCAGGAAATATGATGGAGGATGACGCTATTAGTGTGAGTAGGTGCTAGAATTACCATAGAAATTCACCTCGCATTTTTAGTTATTCTATTATATCATTCTACGAAAATTTCACCGGAAGTTTTAATACATTTATCAGGTGGGGAAAATAGGTTTAATCGCAAGTAGTTAAATATTCCCGACTTCTTAATTTAATCACGAAGTTTGTGTTTTTAACCAACTCCGAAAATTCTTAATCATTGCCACCTCACCCACTTGTAAACTAGAAGCTAAAAACCGAGGAATTTCTGTATTTAAAGGTAAATTCGCAAAGGTTGGTGAACCATTGCCAGGAATATATTTATCTTCAAATAAACTATAAATTTGCATAACAGGTTCATTATAACGCCAAACTTCAGGAACGCCTAAAGCTAAATAAATCGGTAATTTATCAATAGAAGAACTAGCATAATCAACTTCTATTACTAAATCAGGTGGAGGATCTTGAGTTAAATTTAAACTTGTTTTATTTCTCATGATAGGTTCATTTTGAATATAGAAACTAGAATCAGGTTCTACACCTCTAGCTAAATCTTCTCTTTTACAAGTTAATGAACCAGTGCTTTTGACATTGAGATTTAACTCTTCAACTAAAACAATAATTAGATTTTGTAACAAACGGTTATTATGTTCATGGGGCATTAATGGGGTCATAATTTCTAATATTCCCTGATTATAAGTAAACCTGTTATGGCGATCGCTACCTGTCTCTAATAAAATTCTTTCAAAAGTATTCCAGGAAATATGATGAAGGATGACGCTATTAGTGTGAGTATTGCTGTGAGTAAGTGCTAGAATTACCATAAAAATTCACCTCGCAGTTTTAATTATTCTATTATATCACTATCATCAATTTCAATTAAAGTAAATGGTTGATTAAAGGGACTTTATAACAAAAGTTTGTCAATTTTTAACTTTGACTTATGAAGATTAAAGTAACAGTTTGTCGAAAGCGATCGCGGAAGTTTTAATACATTTACCAGGTGGGCAAAGTTAGTTTAATCGTAAGTAGTTAAAGATGCTCAAATTTTTAGTTTTATTGTTAGTAAATAATGATAGTTTTTAATTTGATATTATTAAATCATATTATTGTAACCCCTGAGTGATAAAAGCTGACCAATAGCGGGGATGTGCAAAGGGAAATTCTGCGTTTGATTTTTGGATGTGATGAATTGTATCTAGTATTTTTAGGGATTGTTTATGTTGGAAATCGCACTCTAAATATTCTTTTGAATCTTGTGGATATTGTTCTTTCTGATTCCTAGCTTGTTTACGCTGATTTTCTGCTGCTTGGGATATTTCTTCCAAACCTGCTTTTCCTAATTCCCGTAATTTAATTTGTGCTTGTTTTAGTGCTTTTGGACGATTTTCACCTTCTTGTCTTCGTTGATAGTAAAAGATAGAAAATAGCGCAGTTGCTAAATCATCAACCTTCCATAAAGAACTAATTACACTTATCGCACCAGCACATAAAAACCCTGTAGAAAGTGTCAATAAATTATCTGTTATGTCTGGATTGTCTAAATTAGTTTCGCAACAAGAAAGAAAAACATCCACAAGATGATGTAAACGCCACCCAGGAGACATTAATTGACCTAAAGTAATACTACCATCACCTAATTTTAACTGAGATTCTAAAGGATTATATAAACAAGATTCAGCATGGTGACAACTGTGGAGAATTTGCACCTGTTCAGCTAATTTTCGGTAATTTTGAACCGTAGCTTGACTACTACCTATCAATCTTTTTTCTGATGGAATATTATACATTTTAGCAATTTGTTCACCTTCCCATCTAGCACAATGTAGATCATCTGTTGCATCTTCTACAGTTCCATATTGTAAATATTGAATATCTAAATTTATGCGTTTCTTGCTTTGGTTTTGATGACAAAAATCTAAAATTTGACAACTGGGAGTATAACGAATTAAAAATCTATCTACTAAATATTTTTTATCTTCTCCCGTAGGTAAAGCAGCAAAAGGTATTTGATGTAATAATAAATGAGGTTCTATAATTAATTCTTCTATGTCTTGAAGATATTGATAAATGATTTTTGATAATTGTAATCTCTCTGCTAGTTCATGAAGAAAATGTTCCATGTCATTTTCCCATTTTTGAGAATTATGGATATAGTTTGATAACCAATTTTGTGCAATCCATTTTTGTAGTGTTTCTAAACCTTCACCCATACAGGTATGCAGATAAATTGAATTTTGGGTAATGATAAAAATATGGGTGTCATAGTTAGTAGTGTAGAAACTGAGAATAGCGGTTTTAGGATTATCAATTAATTGCTGAATGTCTGATAAACTCAGAGGTTTAACTTGAATTTCACCAGCTAAAATGGGATCTTCTTTTCTGAGTTGTTCCCAAATTTCTTGTTTTGCAGTTTCTAATGATGCGATTTTTTCATTGTATGTTTGCCAAATAGCGCGGGTTTCACTACGGTTATTTTCTGATTTATAATTTTGGCGTTCTGCATTAATTTGTTGTTGTAATTCTTCGTATTTTTGTAATAATTCTTGGACTTTTGGCGGTATATTTTCACTTAGAGAAAGATGAGAACTCGCCATTAATTCTACCAGAAGTTGAGAACGGGAGCGTTCAGAATATTCAAAGGCTTTATCTATTTGTTGGGTATTTATGTATGCTTGTACAATGTTTTGGTAAATGTCTATTGAGTCTGCTAAAATCTCTTGACGACGCGATTCTGATTTTATCCAACTACGGCTTGTTTCTACTGCTTCAACGGCAATACTATAACCTTCTATTGCTTCTGTCCATAGTTTTGATTTAAAAGCAGTATTTCCAAGGTTACGAGCAGGCATTTTTGCGTCAATAGGATAAACTTTAGGTGTATGAATTTCTAATGCTAATCTATAACAATTTATTGCTCTTTCTACTAAACCTTGATCACGGAAAACATTTCCCAAGTTATTTTGAAGTATGGCATATTTAAATGGGTAATTTTTAAGAGTATAAAAATTTAAAGAATCTTCAAATGCTTTGACTGCTAATTTTAAATTGTCTTCTTTACATCCTAGAAATATTTTATAATATGCAATACCCAAATTCATCTGAGTATTTGCCCATTGTTCAGGAAGAGTTTTTTGATCAATGACTTCTAATATTTCATGATAAATATTAATTGCTAATTCCCAATTCCTTTCACCATGCTCATTTGGAATATCACAGTAAGCAGATGCCATAGCATCTTTTAAAATTGCCCATTTCTCCAATAAATTATTTTGCTTAAAAATAGTTACAGCATTTTTACAATTTGAATTTAATGTTTCTAATTTTTTATAAAAATCTGTTCTTTTTTTTGTAACTCTACTCATTTTAGAATATAAAACTACTAAATTGGTTTGAGTTTCTGCCCACTCTATAGGAAACTCTTGAACAGAGTAAATTTTTAAAGCATTCTCATAAGCTAATCTTGCATTTTCCAAATTCTCCGAAGGATCACCAGATATTTTAGCTGCATAAGCATTACCTAAATTAAGTTTAGATGTAGCCCACTCTCTTGGAAAAGATTTACGGGTAAAGATAACTTCAATAACCTCAAAACAAGCAATAGCAATTTCTAAATTATTAGATATATTTCCTTGAGTAAACTGTCCAACTATTGTACCAAAATCACCGATAGCTGCTGCTACGGGTTGTGATTTACTCAAAGGTTCTTTACCAAAATAATTTTTAGCGAAACGGCGTAATAAGTCAGGAAAATTCAAATCTAGTTTGTCCACATTAGCTGTCAGTAAAGGATAAACAATATTTTTATCACCAAAACTTTGCGAAGTTGTTACTAACACTTCCAACAAAAAATCTATAGGTTCTTTTATCATGATTAATTTTATATTACCTAATTCAGTATATTTTTATTTGGTCAAATATAATCATTACCCCAAAATCTCCGTCAACTTCTCCATCAAATCTTCTGCTAATTCCAACAACTCAACCTCATCAATAGAACTATTACTAGAAGCGCGACTACTTCCAGAAACCACAACATCACCAACTAAAAAATCCTTAGCTGCAAAAATTCGATCCTTCTCCGTTAATTGACTCAAACAATATTCTAAACCACCAATAATTTCATCATGAGATTTATCCTGTAAACGTTTTCTTACCTTCACCGCAACCACATCATCACTTTCTAAAAAAGTAGTAATTTTCTCAATATAACCGGGTTCATCGTCATCATCTCCCCAAGTTTCCAGCCAATCACCATCTATATCTTCAAAATATAAATCAGCCGCTTCTAAGCCATATTTTCTGATATCATCTTCTAATTGACGGGCTGCTTCTAAATGCTGTAAAAACTGTTCTAGTCTTTTTTGACGTTCAGTAATTTCTTGGTTAATCATAATTACCTCTGTGAGAATTTTTGCTATACATAATCAAACTCACCAAACACTATAAATTTATTTTTTTATAAATACCACTCTTCAGATTATCACTATTATCTAATGCTAAACTAACTATCTGATTAATAAAATTACTTTTACCAGGATTAAAACTTAAAAATAGTCCTCTCTCTATTCCCCAAGAAATTAGAGTATTTTCCCAAGCATCAGATTTTGTTTGTGTAAATTCTTGAGATTGGCTGGTCAGTTGAATACAAAGAGGTTGTTCTTGAATACTACTAACCATTATATCACTTGCCATAGATAAGTCTAGGATATAGCGTTGTAAGGCGTGACCACCATTCAGATTAATGACATTAGCAATCAAATTAATTAACTTTTCGTCCTCCTGATTGAACTCACCAGACCTTAATTTTTTTCTCCAAATATAAAATTTTGGATCATTGTCACTCAACCATTTAGGAAACAATTCACCATACCAGTATCTTTCGGGAGGTGTCATTGATTCATAAAAATCCTGTCTTTCTTTTTCAGAAGTTAAACGTTTTATATCAAGCCTAAGTTCTGCATCTCGAATAAATTGTTGTAAAAACAAAATAACAAAACGTTTAGACATTAGCGTACCAGGTTTCGCATCTTTAATCCAGTTATTAATCTGGTTTAACTTAATTGCTAAACTACGATCTATCGTTGATGATTCCTCAATTAATGATTTTAGTTTTTCCTTAATCTGTTGTGGATGCAAAATATATACCTGAAAATAATAAAACTTTTTATTTAGTTTATATATTTTTAATAGTTTTGTAAAGTAACATTTTATTGAGTTAACTAGAGTACATTTTAACTTACTTAATTAGCTCAGAAGTTAATTTCTGAGCAATTTATACAAGCACACCATTAACCTCCACTTAATTCCTTTGAACCAAATACCCACAACGATGTTCACCATTAATCAACCAATGGGTACGCTCCACAGTACAATCGGGTAAAACCGCCGCAAACATTTCTAACTCGTGACCGCAAACACTGGGGAAAGATTCAGCCACATTGGAAATCGCGCAGTTATGCTCTATATAAATAAAGCCTTCCACCGAAGTAGAACCTGAATCAACAGGGTGAAACTCCGCCATAAACCCTTCAGCTTTTCTCAATTCTACCAAATTAGCAACACGCTCCTGCAACGAACCCTTACCCACACTTTCTCTATATTCTTGCGCTTTGCGTTGCCATTGTTTCTGTAAAATTGATTTAAACTGGTCATGTCCCACAGTTTGGGCTAAGGTATCCAGCAAAGAAACGGCAAAATCACCATATCCTTCACTGTGTCGTAAGCGTTCCTTTCCCCTGCGACTCAATTGATAAACGTGCTGAGGTCTTCCCATACCGGGCTGTTCCGCTACCGAATATAAAACTAACTCCTCCGTCTCCAAATCCTTTAAATGGCGACGAATCGCTTGGGGACTAACTTCTAAAATTTCTGCTAACTCAAAAGCTGTTGCTTGTGACTGTTTCAAAAGATACTCTAGGATATCTTGCTTGGTTGAGGACTGGTGGATAGTCGTCATCTTCTCTACGACACGCTGTTCGCGTTCGTCCAAAAAAAATTTCTAAAAATTTGACTTAAACAACATTGTTGTTGTTAATCTATTGTACAATAAAAATAAGTTAAACAACAAGGTCGTTGTTTTAATCTTGAAATCCATTCCAACTGAACCGGGAATCGGCTAGACATAGCCCGTCTCCCATCCTTTAAAGAGAAGCCACTTCCGACAACAAGAGACACTACCGATGAGCGCCACAGTTAAAACCTTAGTCAACCAACCCTACAAGTACGGCTTTGTCACTGACATCGAAGCCGATACCATTCCCCGTGGACTAAACGAGGATGTTGTCCGCTTGATATCTGCCAAGAAGAACGAACCGGAATTTATGCTGGAATTTCGTCTGAGGGCTTATCGCCAGTGGTTAAAGATGACGGAACCAACTTGGCCAAGTGTCACCTATCCACCGATCAATTATCAGGATATCATTTATTATTCCGCTCCGAAGCAAAAAAAAGCTAAATTGAATAGTTTAGATGAAGTTGATCCGACTTTGTTGGAAACTTTCGAGAAATTGGGGATTTCCCTTTCTGAACAAAAGCGACTGGCGAATGTGGCTGTAGATGCAATTTTCGATAGTGTTTCTGTCGCTACTACATTTAAAGAAAAACTCGCGGAAGATGGTGTGATCTTCTGTTCTATTTCTGAAGCACTACAAGAACACCCAGAACTGATTAAAAAATATTTGGGAAGTGTTGTTCCTGTAGCTGATAATTATTTTGCGGCTTTGAACGCTGCGGTTTTCAGTGATGGTTCTTTTGTGTACATTCCCAAAGGGGTGAAATGTCCAATGGAATTATCCACTTATTTTCGCATTAACTCCGGTGATACAGGACAATTTGAAAGAACTTTAATTGTCGCTGAAGAAGGTAGTTATGTTTCCTATTTAGAAGGATGCACAGCACCAATGTATGATAGCAACCAGTTACACGCGGCTGTTGTCGAATTGGTAGCTTTAGATAATGCTGAAATTAAATATTCAACTGTTCAAAACTGGTACGCTGGTGACGCTAACGGTAAAGGTGGAATTTACAACTTTGTCACCAAGCGCGGTTTGTGTCAAGGCGTAAATTCTAAGATTTCCTGGACTCAAGTAGAAACAGGTTCAGCTATTACTTGGAAGTATCCTAGTTGCGTTTTGGTTGGCGATAATTCCGTGGGTGAATTTTATTCGGTGGCGCTGACAAATCATAAACAGCAAGCTGATACCGGAACGAAGATGATTCACGTCGGAAAAAATACTCGCAGTACAATTATTTCTAAGGGAATTTCTGCTGGTAATTCTAGTAATAGTTACCGGGGTTTGGTGAAGGTTAATCCCACTGCTAAGGGAGCAAGAAATTATTCTCAATGTGACTCGATGTTAATTGGGGATAATGCTCATGCTAATACTTTTCCTTATATTCAAGTGCAGAATAATACTGGAAAGGTGGAACATGAAGCTTCTACTTCTAAGATTGGTGAAGATCAATTGTTTTTCTTTGCTCAACGCGGTATTTCTTCGGAAGATGCTATTTCAATGATGATTAGCGGTTTCTGTAAGGATGTCTTTAATCAGCTACCTATGGAGTTTGCTGTGGAAGCTGATAAGTTGTTGAGTCTGAAGTTGGAAGGTAGTGTTGGATAAAAGGCTCACGCAGAGGCGCAGAGTCGCAGAGAGAAATAAAGGAAGAGAAGAAAGTATGATTATTGAAAATAGTGAGGTTTTGCTGTCGGTACGTGGACTGACGGCTGAGGTTGATGGAACTCCAATTTTACAGGGTATGGATTTGGAGGTTCGTTACGGGGAAGTTCACGCGATAATGGGTCCGAATGGTTCGGGGAAAAGTACCTTTTCTAAGGTGTTAGCTGGACATCCAGCTTACACGGTGACTGGTGGTGAGGTGATTTTTCAAGGACAAAATCTTTTGGAAATGGAGCCGGAAGAAAGAGCTAGAAGTGGTGTATTTTTAGCTTTTCAATATCCCTTGGAAATCCCTGGAGTGAGTAATTTGGATTTCTTGCGTGTGGCTTATAATTCCCGTCGCAAGGCTCAAGGTTTGGATGAAGTTGATGCTTTTGATTTTGATGATTTGATTGAGCAAAAGTTGGATGTGGTGAAGATGAATCCGGCTTTTCTGGAACGTAGTTTGAACGAAGGTTTTTCGGGTGGTGAAAAGAAGCGGAATGAAATTCTCCAAATGGCTTTGTTAGAACCTACTTTAGCTATTCTGGATGAGACAGATTCGGGTTTGGATATTGACGCGCTGCGAATTGTGGCGAATGGGGTAAATCAATTGACAAGTCCTAAAAATGCGACAATTATGATTACTCATTATCAACGTTTACTTGATTATATTATCCCCGATTATGTTCATGTGATGGCACGGGGTAAAATTTTGATGTGTGGTGGTAAGGATTTGGCGTTGGAGTTAGAATCTCGCGGTTATGATTGGATTCTGGAAGATGCTTTAGGAGTGGGTGTGTAATGTCTATTCCTATTAATCTTGAAAGGTCTTTACTTCTACATCAAGATGCTTATTTGGGTGATTTGTTAGATAAAGTAACTGCAATTAAAAGTGAAGGTTGGCTAGAAGAATTACGCCAAGGTGCTGCTAATTTGGTTAGTAATACAACTCTTCCCTCTACCCGTGATGAAGAATGGCGTTTTACTGATTTATCAGCTTTAAAACAGGTAAAATTTAATTGTGTAGGGACATTACATGGAACATCTCTACAGAAAGATTTAATTTTACCGGAAGTTTCTCACCGTTTGGTATTTGTCAATGGTGTGTATGCTCCTAATTTATCGAATCTTTCTGATTTACCTAATGGGGTAGTAGTAGGTAATATTGCTGCTTTACCCGCTTCTGGTGTGGGGGAGTATTTAGCCCAATCTCAAGGATCGCAAGAGGTCTTTACGGCTCTGAATACTGCTGGTTTACATGACTTGGCGGTGGTATGGGTTGGTAAAAATGTGGTAGTAGAAACACCAATTCATTTGTTATTTGTTTCGGTTGTGGGTGAATTTGCGAGTATTTACCAACCCCGTGTTTTAGTAGTAGCTGAAACTAATTCCCAGGTAAGTTTAATTGAGGAATTTGTAGGAGATAAACAAGAGGGAGTTTACTTTAATAATTGTGTGACAGAAGTTTGGGTAAATGAAAATGCTCAGGTAAGTCATACTAGGGTAATGAGGGAAGGTGAAGAGGCTTTTCATATTGGAAAAACTGCTGTAACCCAAGCTCGTGATAGTCGTTATTTTTCCACTGCTTTGAGTCTTGGTGGAAAGTTAACACGTCACAATTTAGAGATTTTGCAAACCGGTGAGCAAACTGAAACTACTCTCAATGGTTTGACGATGATTTGGGGGAATCAGTTGGGGGATACTCACAGTGCGCTGTCTTTAAATCATCCCTACGGCGTGAGTAATCAATTACACAAGTGTATTATTAGCGATCGCGCTCATGGTATATTCAACGGTAAAGTCTTTGTCCCCAAACCAGCGCAATTAACCAATGCTGCTCAATTAAACCGGAATTTGCTCTTATCCCCCAAAGCCAGAATCGACACTAAACCGCAATTAGAAATAACTGCTGATAACGTCAAATGCGCTCACGGTGCGACTGTTAGCCAATTAGAGGATGATGAAATCTTCTATCTCCAAAGTCGGGGTATCAATGAAAATGATGCGCGTAAGTTGTTAGTTAATGCTTTCGCTGCGGAAGTTATTAACCAAATACCTGTTCCTTCTTTGCGAGACAAGCTGTTAAATACAGTCACCAATCTCACGAGTAATTAAATATCTTGGCTATTCCCCAATAGCCAAAATCAAACTTACCAACTTGTTCTCCCTCTCTCTGCGTCTCTGCGCCTCTGCGTGAGCTTTAAAATATTGACAAAAATCAAGTCAATTATAATTCAAATCATACTAAACTCCTGAACTTAATTCTAAAAAAATGACCTTTACTTCTACCAAAACCCTAGCAGATAAAATCCGTGCTGACTTCCCAATTTTACATCAAGAAGTTCACGGAAAACCCTTAGTTTATCTTGATAATGCAGCTACTTCTCAAAAGCCTTTATTCGTATTAAATACCTTGCGTAATTATTACGAACAATATAACGCAAACGTCCACCGTGGCGCTCATGCTTTGAGTGCTAAAGCTACTGATGCTTATGAAGGTGCGCGAGACAAAATCGCTAAATTTATTAATGCGAAATCGCGTCAAGAAATTGTTTACACCCGTAACGCTAGTGAGGCTATTAACTTAGTCGCTTACAGTTGGGGAATGAACAATTTACAGCCAGGAGATGAAATTATTCTCTCGGTGATGGAACACCACAGTAACATAGTTCCTTGGCAATTTGTAGCCCAAAAAACAGGTGCAGTCTTAAAATTTGTTGAATTAACACCAGAAGAAACTTTTGATTTAGAACAGTTTAAACAACTGATTTCTGAAAAAACAAAATTGGTTTCAGTTGTGCATATTTCTAATACCTTGGGTTGTATTAATCCCGTGGCGGAAATTGCCGAAATTACTCACAAATACGGTGCTAAATTTTTAATGGATGCTTGTCAAAGTGTCCCCCATACACCCGTTGATGTTCAGCAAATAGATTGTGATTGGTTGGTAGCTTCTGGACATAAAATGTTAGCACCAACGGGGATTGGTTTTTTGTATGGTAAGCTAGATTTACTAGAATCTATGCCGCCATTTTTTGGTGGTGGTGAAATGATTGCTGAGGTATATTTAGACCATTCTACTTATGCAGAATTACCCCATAAATTTGAAGCCGGAACACCTGCAATTGGAGAAGCGATCGCTCTTGGTGCAGCTATAGATTATCTTAGTAGTATAGGTATGGATAAAATCCATGCTTATGAAGCCGAATTAACAGCCTATTTATTCGAGCAATTAGAGCAAATACCCCAAATTAGAATCTACGGACCCAAACCTAATGCTCAAGGGGAAGGTAGAGCCGCATTAGCAGCATTTACAGCCACAGGTGTCCACGCTAACGACTTATCTACATTATTAGATCAAGAAGGTGTGGCGATACGTTCTGGACACCACTGCACTCAACCATTACACCGTCATTTAGGTTTAGCCGCAACCGCACGGGTAAGTTTATCTTTTTACAACACCCGTGAAGAAATAGATGTTTTCATCAAAGCTTTGAAGGAGACGCTGGAATTTTTTGCTAATGTGTTCAATGAGTAATTTTAAGGTGGGAATTACTAGAACTTTTGGTGTTGCTGAGTGAAAGTATGATTTTATTTCACGCAGAGGCGCAGAGACGCAGAGAGTAATTAATTTAGCAATTCCACCAGGTAAATTCATCTGGGATGTTTACGCTGCTGGAGAATCACCAAAAGAGATTTCTTTAAAACCGGAAAGATAACGATTAGCAAATTCTTTAAAAGATTCTTTGGGAGATAAGCGTTTAATTTGATAGGTTTTTAAGATGTTCTCAATTAATTTTAGTAATTGGGGAAAGGTGACGTATTGATAAAGTTGAAAACCAAATTTTTGTGAATGATCTTCACCAATATAAACATGATATGATTCTATTAATTGATGATTTTCATTTTCTAAACTCACACCAACTAGAGTAATATCACTAGGATCATGTTTTGCACAGGATTTGACACAACCAGTAAAATGAATACTAATTGGATAATCTAAAATCATGCGCTTTTCTAGATATTCTGCTAGTGCTAAGGCATGACTTTTTGTATCAGTTGCGGAAGCCGCACAACCTTGTTTACCAGAACAAGCTACTAATGCACTTTTGATGTTATTGGTTTTGATAGTTAATCCTAAAGCAGTAATTTCTTTTTTAACTTCTGGAACGTGTTTTTGAGGAATATTAGTAATTAGTAAATTTTGCCAAGGTGTAAGTCTAATATTACTATCACCATACTTTGTTACTAAATTAGCTAAACCTCTGATTTGCCAACTTTCTAACCGTCCCAGGGGTAGCACGACACCAATATAAAATAAGCCAGGTTGACTTTGAGGATAAATACCAAGATGATATAAATTATCGTGTTTTGTCTTTTGGGGAATATCGTGTTTAACGAAGAATGAAAAATTAAAATGCTGTTGAACTTGTTGAAGATATGACTCTAAACCGATTTGAGTAATTATCTGACGTAACCGTGGTTTACGAGAACTTACTTGATTGATATATTGTAAATAAACCTCTGCTAAAGCTGCTAAAAAAGAAATACATTCATCTGGTTTACAGAAAATTCCTGTATTTCTTGGTGGTTCTCCTTTTTCCCCAAAACTCAGATAAAGGAGAAAGTAAATAGAACCATTGATTAAATGAGCGACAAAGGTGATATCATTAGGGCGATCGCTCAAGGAAATATTCCCCCCACCATCAAAGCAAACGCTAAATTTGGCTGATAATCCTGAAAAATGGGGATGAGTCGTGATATAATTGTCCCAATCTTTCACCAACGGACGAGTATCTATGAGTTCCTGGGGATCGATACCCGCAGTAGGACTGGTCATAATATTACGGATGTGGTCTATATTGGGATCAGCAGCACCTAAACCCAAAGCCTGTAAACCCTGGAGAACTTCTAAATTAATCTCTTGTTTAATTTCTCTAATTTGAATATTAGCACGATTGGTAACATCAACATAACCACCACCATAATTATCAGCTATGGATGCGATGAATTGGCATTGTTGACTATTGAGGATGCCCCCTGGTATTCTCAAACGAGAGAGTATACCATCTTGGGCTGGTGTGGGATAAAATAAACCTGGACAGGTGGTAAAGGCAGATAGCAAAGCAAAAACTCCTTCTCTGTGCGACGCAGAGATAGAACTGGGACACATTCTTTAGATTTGGCGTTCTGACTTACTCAATTTAAAATTGCTTTACAGCTGCGGCACAGTCCCGGAATTTAACCGGAGTTTCCCAAGTCTAAGATATATTAATCTAGCATGAAATGGCTGGTTAAGTAGGTTGGTTTTAAAAATATTAATTTAGATAAAGCAAGGGGTGTATTGGCTACTTAATAATTAAACACAGATGGACGCAGATAAACGCAGATAATTTTGTACTTCGTTAGACAATTTTTAAATAACAAAGCACTAACAAAAATATTGGTATCTAATACATAGTTAGGGTGATTCTTCATTCAGAATTGTCTCCAAAATTTCTGGTGTCAAGCCTCTAGAAACTGCTTTATCACTAATTTCATTCATCAATTTACCCAGAAAATCAACTTCCTCATTTATATCCTCTCTTAAAAATACACTAACCAGTGTTGCCAGAGATTGCTTTTTATGTTCTGTTGCTTTTTGATAGGCTTGAGCAACTTTGGGACTAACTTTGATTGTGATTTCTTCGCTAATCTGCATAATCAAGACTTGTTGATAGTATTTCTATTATTCATTATATCCGATCACGTCGATAGGGTACAGTAGGGGCAGCTTGTGGGTTGGTTTGGGTGGGATG